>NZ_CALXNG010000018.1:0-45327 GCF_944389695.1 Candidatus Parakkermansia intestinigallinarum | reverse complement strand
AAGACAAGCAAGGCTGAATTGCTACTTTTTTTGTCATCCGAGGCTGTTCAAAGCCTCAGCGGATCTGAAACAGACCCTCCTGCCTGTAAACGGTTAAACGGTTAAAGGGTTCATCAGGCGCGGTGCGCAGGTGCAGCGAGGGCGGCGCGGCGGGGCGGTGACGCCAATGCCGTGCGCACCGCAAAATACGAACGCGCACGGAAAGACCCGCGTTGAATCGCGGGGCGCTTCCGTGCGCGTATCAGGAGTTCCGCCCCTCCGGCGCATTCGCTCGGCATTCGAGCGGCGTCCCGAGGAAGGCGCCGAGCGGCTTACTGCTGCTCGGCGGCCTTGCGTGCGGCTTTGGCCGCAGCCTTGGCGGCCTTGGCGGCCATCTTGGCTTTCTCTTCTTCGGAGAGGATGCGGGGGAAGACCGGGCTGGGGGCCTGCACCTTGTGGCCGTCGGCGAGCAGACCCCAGTGCAGGCTCTGCGGGGTGAGGCCGGCGGGGTCAAACTGCAGCTGGTCGAGGATGCGCTTGGAGGCGTCGGGCAGCACGCAGGCCAACAGGTAGCCGACGTGCGTGCAGTTCTCCAGCAGGTGCGCCAACACGCGCTGCAGCTCAGGCAGCTTGCTCTCATCCTTGGCGAGGGCCCAGGGCTGCTTCTGCTCGATGTAGCTGTTGCAGAGGCCGACCTGAGCGTTGAGAGCGCCGAGGGCATCGGCCGTGTTGTAGGCGTCCATGCATTCGATGAACTTGCGCTCGGTGTTGGCCAGGCCGTCGCGCAGGGCGGCGGAGAGCTCGTCGTCGTCGCTGCCGAGGCTGACGGTGCCGTCGCAGTAGCGCACGCACATGTTGAGGGAGCGGTTGACGAGGTTGCCGATGTCGTTGGCCAGCTCGGTGTTGTAGATCATCTTGAGGCGCTCGGGATCGTAGTCGCTGTCGTAGCCCGTCTTGGTGTCGCGGACGAGGTAGTAGCGCAGCGCCTCGGCGCCGAAGGTGTCGCAGAGGTCGTTCGGGTCGACGATGTTGCCGAGCGATTTGGACATTTTTTCGCCCTTGATGTTGAGCCAGCCGTGCACCAGCAGGCGGGGCATCTCATCGTCGGCAAAGCCCATGGCGTGCAGCATGCAGAGCCAGTAGATGCCGTGAGCGGGCACGAGGATGTCTTTGCCGATGACTTCGCAGACGGCGGGCCAGAGGCGCTTGAAGTCGGGCAGAGTGTCGTCGCCGTCGGCGAGGTAGCCCGCAAAGGAGATGTAGTTGATGAGCGCGTCGAACCAGACGTAGGTGACGAAGTCCGGGTCAAAGGGCAGAGGAATGCCCCAGCTGAGGCGCTCTTTGGGGCGGCTGATGCAGAGGTCGTTGCCGACGGCGCGTTCGATGGCCTGCAGCAGGTCCTGACGGCGGAACTCGGGGGTGACGACCTCGGGGTGCGCGGTCACGTAGCTCTTGAGCCAAGCGACGTGCTGACTGAGGTTGAAGTACCAGTTCTCCTCCTCCAGCTCGATGACTTCGCCCCACTCGGGGCCGAAGTTGCCGTCCTCGCCGCGCTCCTTGTCGGTGAGGAACTGCTCTTGGCGGACGGAGTAGAAGCCCTTGTAGGCCTTTTTGTAGAGGCAGCCCTTGTCTTTGAGGCTGTTGAGGATATTCTGCACGCAGCGCTCGTGGCGCGGGTCGGTCGTGGCGGCCCATCCGTCGTTGGAGAGGCCGAGGCGCTGCCAGAGGGCGAGGAATTTCTCGGTGACCATGTCCGCGTAGGCTTGGGGCGTGATGCCTGCCTGCTCCGACTTCTGCTGCACTTTCTGGCCGTGCTGATCCACGCCGGTGAGGAAGTAGACCTCCTCGCCGCACATTCGCTTCCAGCGCGCCAGGACGTCCGCAAGGACTTTCTCATAGGCGTGCCCGATGTGCGGTGCACCGTTCGTATAATCAATAGCAGTCGTGATGTAAAACATGGTGCGGCGATTGTAACACAGGGCGGCAGGCAACGCAAGGGCAATCCTGCTCTGCTTTCGCACGCCGAGGGTGTTTTCCCGCGCCGAGAGGCTCGGCGGCTCGGCCGTGCGGCCTTGCTGCCCTTCTGCGGCCTTGCGGCTCCTCTGCGGCCGCGGAGGCTCAGCCGTATCGGCTTGAGCCCATCGCGAGCCTTCGCCGCCGATCGCGGGGGCTTTGTTGAGCTCCGCCCCGCAACGTGAACGGGCGCGAACCGGAGTTCGCGCCCGAAACAACAACTCTACAACTCTTTGGATGAAAAAACTGTTCGCTTCACCACACGCCGCGCACGGACGGCGAGAGGATTCGCGGAATCGAGACGGGGCTCACCGCGCCCTTCGAAGTCAAAACGGATGAAAAAACACTGTCGGAGGCAAAGATATGATCCTCCTGCTCCGGCGAAAACCAATCCGCAGCCATGACCGAATCCTCATTCAGGAGACTGTTGGACACGCGGTTGACGGAAATGGAGGTGCAGTGCTGCACGTCGGCGTCTCGCGACGGAGCCAACCCGGCCAAGCTCTCCTCGTAAGCCGAGGACGACTTCGACGACGCCGAGGTCGGCGCAGCAGCGAAGGCCGCCGCCGGCTCCGACTCATCCGTGAAGAGGGCGAAACAGCCCATGACCAAGGCACCGAAACCGAGAGTGGAAGCCCCGCAGGCCACGCGGCGGCGGACAATGAACTGGCGGAGATGATCGAACAGGCGGAAGCGAACGGGGCAGCAAACGGCGTCGCGAACGATGCGCTCGTGGAGGTCATAGATGAAACGCTCCTCAAAATCGGCCTCCGGCGTCGGCTCAAGCCTCAGCGCGGCAAGCAAAGCCACGAGACGTGTTTCACCATCGGTCTCCCCGTTAGTTATTTTTTCCTCACTCATCCTCTCTTCCTGATTCATCTGCGTCTGACTTTTAGACACGGCAGCCTCCATTTCGTTGAATAATTCTTGGCGGAGGTATTATTTTTCACGGGCGGGCAGCAGCCTCACGGTCGTTTTTCGTCCGCAGCGGGCGTGCGGACGGCGCTCGGCGCGGGCTGTTGAAGGAGGTCTGCTGCGTTGTCCGCCACCCAGTCATCGATCAGGCTCTGAGCCTTCCGCACCTCGGCGGCGCGGGCGCTGTGGGTGTGCTCCGCCATGGCCTGAAGGGCGTCGATGTCGTACACGTGCACCCCGGGGACGCCCGCGCAGTCGGGGTTGACGTTGCGCGGCACCGAGAGGTCGATGAAGAAGAGAGGGCGTCCGTCGCGGCGCTCCTGAATACCTTCCAGAACGTCGGGGTTGACGACGTAGACGGGTGCAGCGGTGGAGACAATCACGATGTCGATCTGCGCCATGTAGGGAATCCACTCGCTGAAGCGTATGACTTTGCCGCCGACCTGATGCGCCAACTCGACCGCCCGATCGTAGGAGCGGTTGGCCACAAAGACGCTCTCGGCTCCGCGCGAGCAGAGGCTCTGCGCCGTGCTGCGAGCCACATCCCCTGCCCCGACGACGAGCACGTTGGCGCCGGAAAGCTGCCCGAGGATATCCTGAGCCATCTGCACCGCAGCGGCGCCGACGGAGGTCGGGCCCGAGGTGATCTGCGTGAGGCTTCTCACCTTCTTGCCGATGCTGAAGACGTGCTGAAAGGTGGGGTTGGCCGAGCGGTGCGTCGCACCCGCCTCCAGCGCGGTGCGGTAGGCTTGCTTGAGCTGGCCGAAGATTTCCGTCTCGCCGATGACCATCGAATCGAGTCCGGCAGCGACGCAGGCGAGGTGCGTGAGAGCCTCTTGGGCTTCGTAGCGGTAAAAACAGGCAGCGGTCTGCGCATCGGGACGCGCACCGAGGAAGTGGCGCAGCACCTCATCGACGGCAGCGCCGCACTCGGGCGTCCAGAGGTAGACTTCGGTGCGGTTGCAGGTCGAGAGCAAAACGCACTCGGCGACCGAGTCCAGCGCCATGAGTTCGGCGACGGCCTGAGGCAGGTAGGTTTTGGGCACGGAAAACTGTTCGCGCACGGCCACGGGAGCCGTGCGGTGGTTGAGGCCGAGGCAGACCAGCGTCAGGGGGGTCCGCTCGTCGGGCAACGCAGCATTCGTGACGGCCTTGTGCATGGGCGGCAAGGGGGCATCAGCCTTCGCAGAGGCGGCGTATGGCCTGCACGAGGCCGGGGATGTCGTGGCTTTCAGCCTCGGCGGCCGGGCTAAGGCCGTATTCGCGCAGGGTGCCGGTGGTCACCGGGCCGATGCTGACGATGCGGCAGCCTTCGGGGATGCCCAAGCCGAGAGCCATGTAGTTGTGCACGGTGCTGGAGCTGGTGAAGGTGATGAAGTCGGCGCCCTCGTCGCGCAAGCGAGCCTGTGCGCCCGTGGTGTCGTCGGTCTCGGGGACGGTGTTGTACGCGATGCACTCATCGACGATGGCCTGGCGCTTCATGAGTTCGTCGTAGACGACGGAGCGACCTTTCTCGCTGTGCACCCAGAGCATGGTGACGTTGGCGACCCCGCCGAACTCGTCGGCCTTGCGGTCAAACTCGGCGATGAGCTCTTCGGCCACGGCCTTTTTGGGCATGACGTCGACCATGAGCCCCACCTTCTTGAGCTCCGCCGCCGTGGCGGGGCCCACGGCGGCGATGCGCGCGCCGCCGAGCTCTCGGATGTCCTGATAGACGGCGAAGAAGGCGCGGAAGAAGCGTTTGACGCCGTTGGGGCTGGAGAAGATGAGCCAGTCGTAGTGCGGGCTGTCGACGACGGCTTGCGCGAAGTCGCGCCGATCGCTCGGATCGGTAATGCGTATGGTGGGCAGCTCAATGGCGTCGGCGCCGAGCTCGGCGAGCTGCGCGACCAAGCTGCCGGCTTGCTCGCGCGTGCGGGTGACGACGATGCGCCGCCCGGCCAGAGGCAGGCGGCTGCGCCAATCGAGCCGAGGCATCTCGCTGACGACTTCGCCGATGACGACGACGGCAGGCGAGCCGATGCCGGCCTCTTCAACGGCGTCGGCCAAGGTCGCGACCGTGGCCGAGACGCTGCGCTGCCTTCCCGTGGCCGCCCATTGAACGGCGGCGGCAGGCGTGTCGGCGTCCTGCCCCGCCTCGAGCAAAGCGTCGAGCGTGCGGCGCAGGCGGCTCATGCCCATGAGCATGACTTTGGTTCCCTTGGCCGCGGCTATGCCCTGAATGTCGAGTGTCGACTCGGTCTTGGCCGCATCTTCGTGCCCGGTAAAAACGGTAAACTGGGTGCAGTGGGCCCGATGGGTGACGGGAATGCCGGCGAGGGCGGGCCCGGCAATGGCAGAGCTGATGCCCGGCACCACTTCAAAGGGAACTCCCGCCGCATACAGGGCTGCGGCTTCCTCGCCGCCGCGACCGAAGACGTAGGGGTCTCCGCCCTTGAGCCGCACGGTACAGGCGTGGCGCGAGGCGCAGGTCACGAGCAGCTCGTTGATTTGAGACTGGGGCATGGCGTGCACGCCCGAGCGCTTGCCGACGTAGATTTTCTCGCAGTCCGGCGAGGCCCAAGCCAGAACGGACGCGGGCACGAGGGCGTCGTAAACGAGGCAGTCGGCCCGCTCGACGAGCTCCTTGCCCCGCAGCGTCATGAGTCCCGGATCTCCGGGGCCCGCACCGACGAGGCAGACCTTACCGGGTGTCTTGTTCTCAGCTTTCATGGTGGGAGGATGGGTGGGTGAAGGGGAAGCCGAATCTCCGGCTCAGAGCGCGGCGGATGAGCCCGCAATCACCGCTGCCGTCGGAGAGGCGAATGCGGTGTTGGCGGCGGAAGCGGCAGGAGCGACGGGAGCCGACGGCGTCTCGGGTGCCGCAGGCAGCACCGGAGGAGCCGCAGGAGCCGGAACAACGGCGGGAGCGGTAGGAGCAGACGGAGTCGCGGGAGCGGTAGGCGCTGCGGGAGCGGTAGGCGCTGCGGGAGCCGACGGAGCGGCGGGGGTCTTGCCGGCCTCGAGAGCGGCGCGGCGCCCCATGGCGATAAGCTCGGAGACCGTCACGAGGGTGTAACCGCGCTGTTGCAGGCCGGTGACAATGCCCTCGACGGCGGCAGCCGTTGAGCCGTGTATGTCGTGCACCAGAATGATGGAGCCCGGCCTCGCACTGTTGACGGCGCGGTTGATGACAGTCTGCACGCCGGGTTTGCGCCAGTCATTCGTGTCGACATCCCAGAGGATGGAAGGCGCACCGTAGAGGTCGTAGATGTAGTTGACAACGCTTGTGCCGCCGGCACCGTAGGGGGGACGCACAACGCGCGGAGCACGCCCCGTGGCCTGCGAAATCACGGACGCCGTGCGGTCGAGCTCGTTCTTGATTGTCTCCTGACTGCTGCGCGCCATGTTGATGTGCGACCATGTGTGCGAGCCGATTTCACAGCCCTGAGAGACGGCGCGGCTCAGGATTTCAGGGTGCTGCGCGGCGCGCTGACCAAGCACGAAGAAGGTGGCGCGGGCATTGTGGCGAGCCAGCACGTCGAGGATGTGCGGCGTGTGGGTCACGTGGGGGCCGTCGTCAAAGGTGAGCGCGACATACTTGCCGGGCACGGAGACGCGGCTGATGCGCCGCCCGGGGAAAGAGGGCACGTAGGTGTAGGGTTTGCCGGGTTTGACGGAGGGAGTCTTGGAGCCGGGAGTTCGGACGCCGGATGCATTCGGCGTCTCGCCCTGAGTCTTCGAGCTGTCCGTCTCGACCTGATCGGTTTGCTGATCCTGCCGGCTCTGAGAGACGCAGCAGCTGAGCCCCAAGACGGCGACGAAGGCGACAAGGAAAAAGGATTTATTCATAGCTGTGATGCAGATGCGGCACCCGGTGCGGGTGCGTCGCGCGCCATTGTACGCTTTTGTCGCGTCTTTGGCAAACCTTTTCGCTGTCACATGCGTCGCGCGGAGTCTCCGGCGATGCGGTGTCCGTCGGGCCGCTGTATCGCTGCTTTCCCCGAGCCTGTCAGCTCTCGCGGATGGAGCTCCGAAACAGTTTTTCTATCTTCTTGATCAGACTCAAGGCCGATCTTAGAGTACAAGAACCATGAATACCCGCATTGAACTCTGCCTCCGCGATGTTGAGTTTCTTTTCAAGCCCTTTCGCCATCGCAAGCTCTGCTTGCCCACCCGCCTCGTGCTGGAAGCCGGGAACCGGGGTCTGTGTCCGGGCGGGCTTCCGAGCGTTGAGCTGCTCCGCGCGTACACGCGCAGCATGAGCGCCGGAATCGGGCTGGTGATGACGGAGGGCTTGGCCGTCTCGCCCTGTGCGACGAATGATGCCGACGCACCGGAGTTTTACTCGGGGCCGTCGCTGCGGCGCTGGCGCAGGGTGGTGCACGCCGTGCACGCAAACGGCGGGCGCATCGCCGCGCGGCTCTACCACGCCGGAGAACTGAGGATAGGCGGCTCGCGCCGCGTTGTCGGCAAGCAGCCGGCTCTGAGTCCTTCGGGCATCCACCCCGTCACCCTCCAAGCGGTCGGCGAGCCGATGAGCCGAGCCCGCATGGCGGACATCGCGGATGCCTTCGCACTCGCCGCTTGGCGAGCCCGTGCGCTCGGTTTTGACGCCGTCGCCGTCAACGGCCCTGGGGGCGGTCTCATTGACCAGTTTCTGCACGCATCCACCAACCGCCGCAGCGACGAGTACGGGGGAAGCAGCGTCGGGCGCCTGCGCTTTGTCCGCGAACTGCTGGCGGCCGTTCGGCGTGCCGTCGGCGCGCGCACGCCCGTCATTCTGCGCCTGCCTCAGAGGCTCGCGAGTCAGGAGCTTCGTCCGGCCTCAACGCCCGGTGAGCTGGCCGACATCGTTCAGCCTCTTGCCGAGGCCGGCGTTGATATCTTTGAGTGTGCGTCGGATTCCGTCACGCAGCCTGCGTTTGCGGGCAGCGGCCGCAGCTTTGCGGGCTGGGTGCGCTATCTGACGGACCGCCCCGTGATAGCGGCCGGCGCTGCGGTTTGCTCGCAAGCCGTCTCCGAGCAAGCTCGCGAGCGCGACATTCGCGCACAACTCCGCATGTTGCTGCTGATGATGCAGGCGGGAGAGTTCGACCTCCTCGCCATCCGCTCCGCCTCCCGCGCCGACCGAGCTTGGGCGGCGAGTCTGCGCTGCGGGGAGCGATGCGGAGATTAGCCGCAGCACCCGCGGGCGGCGCCTCTTCGTTCGCAGCAGCACCGTCGCGCGTTGCGGCAGCTCCGCAGGCCGCGTGCAGCTCCGTCACTCGTAGCGGCGCAGCATATCGTGCACATCGCGCACGTCGCGGCGCGAGGCGTAGATGAGCATCGCGGCCGCAGCGAGAAAACATCCGGCGGCACCAAGAGCAGCTATGCAAAACATCTTCTTCATGTCGGCTGAAGGATACGGCGATTATACGGCGATTTTGAGGGTTCAGCGAGGGATTCGGGAAAAATCAATCCTCTTGGGCAGCTGGCGGCGAGTCCGGCCTCAGCCCTCGGGGCTCACTCCCGGGCGCGTAGACTTCGAGCTTGTCGCCGATTTGCGCCAGATACGGGAAGGTGACAATGCCCTGCTTGGTGAAGAAGGGGAAGGCCTCATCGGGATCGTCCCCCCGCGCCTCGGCAGCCAGTGCCGCCTCTCCGCCCTTGAGGAAGTAGTTGACCAGCCCCAGAGAGCGGTCGAGCTCATCCCGCTGAGCCTCGAGCTGAGCCTTGGCTCGGCGCAGCATATCGAGACGCTCGGGCAGAGAAACCGCCCCTTCCCTCGTGCTGTCAAAAAAGGTTTTGATCTCGGGCAATGTCAGCCCGGCATGCTTCAGGCAGAGCACACCGAGCAAGCAGGCCAAGCTGTCTTCGGTGTAGACGCGCCGCCCCGACGGCGTGCGCTCGACGTAGCGCAAAACGCCTTCTTTCTCGTAGAAGCGCAGCGTGTGGATGCTCAGCCCGGTCTTGCGAGCCATGGCTGAGATGCTGTAGGTCTTGCGTTGACTCATGAACGTGCGGCATGAGTAAATCACAGCAATCTCCCCGCGTCAAGTCAATTGTTAACTGAGTCGACTTCTTGCAACGCATTCTGTCATGCAGCTCCGGCGGTGCGGATGGAGGCTTGACAGCCGCCGCACCATCGCATAAGATACGTCAAGCGTCGGCGACCTTTCATGCCGCGGCACCCCCGTTTCAGCCATATGCAGCAATTAGTCGAATCCATCGGTCGATATCTTCTTGCGGTCATCGGGCCGCTCATCAAGCATCCCGAAGCAGCTCAGCTGCGCGTGGCTTCGACTCCCCGGGGAGACATGGTGCGCTTTCGTCTGATTCTCAAACACGAGGACGTGGCACGCGTCATCGGCCGCAACGGCATGACGGCCTCCGCCATACGCTCGATGGCCAAGGCCGCCGGCGAGAAACAGGGCATCAAGGTGGTCGTGCACATTCTTTCGGAAGAGGAGCTCGACTGAGTTTCCTCGGGCGAGGCTTGTCCGACCCTCCCTCGCCCCCCCTTCCCCGCCTTCGGCAGGACGGACGCCCCCGACTCCACGCCTCTCGCCGCCGAGCCTCCTCCCCGCCTCCGAGCCTCCGTCTACCGCCTCCCTCCTGCGCCTCCGGCTTTCGTCCCTCTACTCCGAGTCTCCGTCTTCCGACTTCCGGCTTTTCCCCACTCTCCGCACACCCCTTTCCTCCTCCTTTTCCCCCATGCAGGAGCTCTTCAGCGAGGCGCCTCCGCTCAAGCTTGCCCGTGTTCTGGTAGACGGGCGCGACGACATGGCTCTCGATTACGCCATTCCCCCCGGGCTTGAGTCCGTCAGCCGAGGCTTTCGCGTCGAGGTACCGCTGCGCGGCGGCAAAGCTGTCGGCACCGTGCTGGATCTCGTCGATCCCGACCCGGCGCTGAGAAACCGCCTGCGGGCGATCCTGCGGGCCATTGATGAGCAACCCATCGTCTCACCGACGCTGCTGGATCTGGCCGAATGGGCCTCTCACTACTACGCGGTGCCGGTCGAGCAAATGATTCGCTGCATGGTGCCCGAGGCCGTACGGCAGGAGAGGCACGAGGAGAAGACGCGCAAGGTGCTGCACCTGCTGCACATGCCCGATGATGAGCAGCTCAACAAAATCAACGCTCGAGCGCCGCGCCAAGCCTCCCTGCTGCGCCAACTCCAAGCCGCCGATGGGCAGCGAGCCGCCCTCAGCGACTTGGGCGGCAGTTCGGCGCTGGCTCCGGCCCGCGCTCTGGAGCGGCGCGGACTCGTCGAAATCACCGAAGAGCAGGTGAAGCGCGATCCTGCGGGCAACGAAGTCTTTGCCCCCTCGCAGCCGCTCGAGCTCAATGAGGAACAAGCTCGGGCCCTCGCCTGCATCAACGAAGCCTTCGACGCAGGCTCATCCCGCCCCCTGCTGCTGCAGGGCGTGACGGGGTCCGGCAAAACCGAGGTCTACCTGCAAGCGGCGGCGCGCGCCATGGCGGCCGGCAAAGGCGTGCTGATTCTCGTGCCGGAGATTTCGCTCACGCCGCAGACCATGGCTCGCTTCAAAAGCCGCTTTGCCGAAAGCCCCGGCGCCGTAGCCATTCTGCACAGCGCCATGAGCGACGGCGAGCGCTTCGACGAGTGGCATGCCATCCGCCGGGGGCAGGCGCGCATCGCCATCGGGCCGCGCTCCGCCGTCTTCGCACCCGTTCAGCAGCTCGGTCTCATCATCGTCGACGAAGAGCACGACGCCTCCTATAAACAGGAAAACAGCCCGCGCTACCAAGGACGCGACCTCGCCGTTTTGCGCGCACGCATGGAAGGCGCCACCATCGTGCTGGGCTCGGCAACCCCCTCGCTCGAATCGCTGCACAACGCCCAAACGGGCAAGTACCGCATGCTGCGCCTCGACCACCGAGCCGACGGCCAGCGCCTGCCGCTCACCCGCGTGCTGGACATGCGCACGGAACCCAAGGACAAGCGCTATCAGGGCATTCTCAGCGAGCGCCTGCGCATGGCCATCGACGAGCGCCTCGCGCGCGGCGAACAAACCATCCTCTTTCTCAACCGCCGCGGCTTTGCGCGCTCCTTGCAGTGCCCCGACTGCGGGCACATCGTCACCTGCGAGCACTGCTCCCTGCCCCTGACCTACCACGTGACGGAGAACCGCCTCATCTGCCACATCTGCGGCTTCCGCGCCGTCGTGCCGCACGCCTGCCCCGAATGCGGCTCGCGCGGCATCCTGCTCGAGGGCTGCGGCACGCAGAAAGTCGAGGCCATCCTGCGGCGCTGCTACCCGCAGGCGCGCCTGCAGCGCATCGACGCAGACGTCGCCGCCCGCAAAAACGCGCTGCGAGACATTCTGGCCGATTTCCGCGCGCACCGCATCGACATTCTGCTCGGCACGCAGATGATTTCCAAAGGGCTCGACTTTCCGGGCGTCACGCTGGTAGGCGTGCTCAACGCCGACATCGGCCTGAGCATCCCCGATCCCCGCGCCGGCGAGCGCAGCTTTCAACTCCTCACGCAAGTCGCCGGCCGCGCCGGGCGCGGCGAGCTCGACGGCGAGGTCATCATCCAAACCTTCACGCCGCAGGCTCCGGCCATTCAATTTGCCAGACGGCACGACACCGACGGCTTTGCCGAGGCCGAACTGGAACTGCGCCGCCGCTTCAACTACCCGCCCTTCTCGCACATGGCGGTGCTGACGGTGCGCTCGGTGCAGGAAGAACTGGCTCGCTTCGGCATCGAATCGCTGCATCGGCGTCTGGAACAGGCCCTGCCGCCCACGGTACAGCTCAGCCCGCCCATTCCCTCGCCCATCGCCAAGAGCTACGGGCAGTACCGCTACCAGTGCACACTCTGCGCGCCGGGCGCGCGCGTCATCGCCGAAATCGGCTCGCGCGAGATCCAAGCCATGGGCTTCGGCGAGGACATCATCGCCACGCTGGATATCGACGCCTACACCTTCAGCTGAGGGTTCGCCGGCGATTAGCTGACGGAGCTGCACAGCCCTCGCTGCCGCGCGCCCCTCAGCTGCCTTCAGCGTGTCTTTTCCGCCCAAACGGGGAGATAAAATACGACTTGCCAAAAGGGTATTTTTCAGGTACAATAGTCACGCATTCACGCACCTCATTCCTATGTCCGGCAACCTCACCTACAAGCAATCCGGCGTCGATACCATCGAGGCCCAGTCCTTTGTTCATGACATCAGCGCCCATGTGAAGCGCACCCAGAAGAACCGCCGGCTCTGCAATGCCTTCGGTCTCTTCGCTGCCGCCTACGACCTTTCCTCTTACAAGGAGCCCGTGATTGTCACCGGCACCGACGGCGTCGGCACCAAGACGGAGATTCTCTTTGAGCTCGACATGCTTGAAACGGCCGGCAAGGACTTGGTGGCCATGAATGTCAATGACATCCTGACCACGGGCGGCGATCCCCTCGTCTTTCTCGACTACCTCGGCATCTCGAATCTCGAGGCGGAGAGGCCCCGCATCACGCGCCTCGTGGCCGGTATGTGCGACTACCTCGAGAGCTGCAACTGCATTCTTGCCGGCGGTGAAACGGCGGAAATGCCGGGTGTCGTGCCCGAGAATCTCGTTGAGATGGCCGGTTTCAGCATCGGCTGTGTGGAGAAGAGCCAGATGATCGATCCGTCGAAGGTTGAGGTGGGTGACGTTCTCATCGGCTATCCCAGCGACGGCTTCCACGCCAACGGCTGGAGCCTCGTGCGCCGCATTCTCAAGCAGAATCCCGACCTGCTGACCGAAGAGGAGCTGCGCGGCATCCTCGCCCCGACGCGACTCTACCACGACGTTGTCTACGATATGCGCAAGCTCGGCATCACGCCCAAGGCCTACGCCCACATCACGGGCGGCGGTCTGCCGGAGAATCTCGAGCGCTTCCTCGGCGAGAAGGGTGCCGACCTCGAGGTGCCGTACTGGGACAACCCCGCCATCCAGAAGGTGCTCGACTTCGTCGACGCCGAGGATCGCTTCCACACCTTCAACATGGGCATCGGCTGGGTGGCCATCGTGAAGCCCGATGAGGTACAGCAGGCGATGACGGCCGGCCCCGGCGGCACGGTGATCGGCACGATGCGCGAAGGCCGCGGCATTCACGTGAAGGTGCGCGGCGAGCATTGACAAGGGCACATTGATGACGGACCATGTCTGACCCCCTCCATCATGAATGCGGCGTGGCGGCCATCCGCCTCCTCAAGCCGCTCGCCTACTTCGCGGACAAGTACGGCTCGCCCGACTGGGCCTTCAACAAGCTTTTCCTGCTCATGGAGAAGCAGCACAACCGCGGCCAGGACGGCGCGGGTATCGGCTGCATCAAGCTGGGGATGCCGCTCGGGGAGCCCTACGTGTTCCGTGCGCGCGATGCGACGAGCTCGGCTCTCGCCAACATCTTCTCGACGCAGCAGCGCTCTCTGCGCCACATGCGCGAGCGCGGGGAAATCGGCTGGAGCGACGCCGAGAGCTACAAAAAGAACTTCAATTTCGGCGGCGAGATTCTCATGGGGCACCTGCGCTACGGCACCAGCGGCCTCTTTGACGAGGGCAGCTGCCACCCCTACCTGCGCCGCACCAACTGGGAGACGCGCACGCTCATGCTGCTGGGCAACTTCAACATGACCAATGCCCCGCAGCTCAACCGCAGCCTCATCGAGCGCGGCCAGCACCCCATCTTCGGCACCGACACGCAGACGGTGCTCGAGGAGATCGGCTTCTACCTCGACGAGGCGCACACGGACATCTACCGCGAGCTGCGCGACACGATGCCCGGGCGCGACATTCCGCGCGAAATCTCCAAACGCCTCGATCTCTACGATATTATCGGCAAGGCATCGCAGGCTTGGGACGGCGGTTTCTGCATTCTGGGCGGCGTCGGCAACGGCGATTTCTTCTGCCTGCGCGACCCGCACGGCATCCGCCCCTGCCACTACATCATCACGGATGAATACATCGCCATTGCCAGTGAGCGGGTACCGCTCATGAGTGTGATGGAGGTGGAGAGCGAGCAGGTGCACGAGCTGCCGCGCGCCAACATGATTGTGGTGAAGAGCGACGGCAAGATTTCCATTCGCGAGTACACCAAGCCGCTCGAGCCGACGCCCTGCTCCTTTGAGGCCATCTACTTCTCGCGCGGCAATGATCCCATCATCTACCGCGAGCGCAAGGCGCTGGGCGCCGAGCTCACCGAGAAGATCGTCGCCAGCATCGAGGGAGACATCTCCAAAGCGGCCGTCACCTACATCCCGAACACGGCCGAGGTCTCGTACTACGGGCTGCTGGAAGGGCTGCGAAGCTACCGCCGCGAACGCATCACGGCAGATATGATTGCCGCGCTGCGCGAGGGGCGCCTGACCGAAGAGATGATCGAGGAGCAGGTGCTGCGCCGCTGGCCCCGCGCCGAGAAAATCGTCCACAAGGACATCAAGCTGCGCACCTTCATCACGCAGGAGACCAACCGCGGCCAGATGGTCTCGCAGGTCTACGACCTCACCTACGGCGCCATCTCCGAAGACGAAGTGCTCGTCGCCATCGACGACTCCATCGTGCGCGGCACGACGCTCAAGACCTCGCTGCTGCGTCTGCTGGGGCGTGCCAAACCCCGCAAGATTGTCATTGCCTCGTCGGCTCCGCAGATTCGCTACCCCGACTGCTACGGCATTGACATGAGCGAACTGGGCAAGTTTATCGCCTTCCAAGCGGCGATTTCCCTGCTCAAGAAGCGCGGCATGTATGATTACATCACCTCGATTTACGAGGAGTGCAAGCACCAGCTGACCCTCCCCCCGGAGGAGCGCGGCAACCCCGTCAAGAAGATCTACGCGCCCTTCACGGATGATGAGATCACGAATGAGGTTTCGCGCCTCGTCACGCCGGACAACGCCACCTGCCCCGTTCAGGTGATCTATCAGACGCTCGAGGGTCTGCATCGCTCCATCGAAGGGCCCTGCGGCGACTGGTACTTCAGCGGCAATTACCCGACGCCGGGCGGCTACACGACGGTCAATGCGGCCTTCATCAACTGGTTTGACGGACGCGACGGCCGCTCGTACTCCCTGCCGGTGTAGGCTTCTTCGATCGCGGTGCCGGTGCCGTTCCGCCCGGCACCGCGATATCACGACAGTCCTCCTCTCCCCCTCCGTTTCACCCGCAGCACCTCCCGACCTCAGCACCTCCCAAGCAGAAAGCCCCCGCCTCCTCACCCCGCACCCGCTCTCCCTCTCCCTCTCCCTCTCCCCGCTACCGCTACCCCTCCCCTTCACCTTCCTTTCGCTCGCAGCTGCCCCGCCGACTCATACTCCGCTCGCCCCTCCCTCCTCCGCTCGCCCCTCCTCCGCTCGCTCTTGCTCCGCCTCTCCCTTCCTCTCCGAATCCTCCGGTCAAGATGCACTCGGCAAAGCGCCACCGCTGCGAAGCTTTGATTTTCTCACCCACACCTACCCTACCCCACCGCCATGCCTGATGAAACGCAACAGAGCCTCAACGATCGCACCGATGAGGAGTTGATTCGCATCACCTTGGAGGGCAATGTCAAAGCTTACGACGTTCTGGTCAAGAGGCACAGTCGCAAGCTGCACGCCATGCTGCTGCAAATGCTGCGGTCAGAAGCCGATGCCTACGACATCGCTCAGGACGCCTTCCTCAAGGCCTTTCACTCCCTGCGCTACTTCAGCGGGCGCAGCGCCTTCTTCACCTGGCTCTACTCGATAGCCGCCAACCGCGCCCGCAACCTGCTGCGCCGCAAAAAACGCGAAAACTCCTTCAGCATCGACAACGACGCAGACGCCACCCCCATAGACAAGCGCAGCGAGCTTGCCGACGAAAGTCGCGCGGCCGACCCGACGCGCAACGCGCACGTCAGCGAGCTCAAGCAGCGCCTGCGCGCCGCCATGGATCAGCTCTCGCCCGCCCAGCGCGAGGTCGTCACGCTCTTCGACATTCAAGGCAAGAGCTTTGCCGAGATATCCGCCCTGCTCAACATCACGGAAGGGACTCTCCGCTCGCGCCTTCACTACGCCCACAAAATCCTCCAAGGTCTGCTGGGCGATGACCACCGCTGAGCGCGAAGCTCGCGGCGGGCAGTGAACGCGTCTCGCAGCTGCTTTTTGCTTGCGTCCGCCGGCCCCGGCGTGCTAAGATAAGCGGCGCATGAAAGTCATCACCATATACGGCAGCAAGAGCGACCTTCCCTTCATGGAACCGGCTCGCCAGTACTTCGCAGAACACCAAGTCGAGGCCGAAGAAGTCGTCTACTCGGCTCACCGCGATCTTCCCGAGCTGCTGGCCTACCTCCGGAAGCTCGAAGAGGACGGCACGAAGGCCGTTTTGCTCTGCGTGGCCGGGCTTTCTGCCGCTCTGCCCGGCGTCGTGGTCATGAACACGCAGCTGCCCGTCATCGGCGTGCCCGTTCCCTGCGGCCCGCTCAACGGCATCGACGCGCTGCTGGCCATCTCTCAACTTCCCGGCGGCGTGCCCGCCACCACGGTCGGCCTGCACAAGAAAACGCCGCTGAATGCCGCCATGGCCGCCCACCGCATCATTCGCCTCGCCGAATAAACGCAAGCTTCATCCGCACCATGACCGTGATCGGACAGCCTGAACTGGAGAAGGCCATTGACACATGGGCCGAGCATCTGCTGCGCTACGGCGAGCAGGTCCCGCCCGGCAGGCTGGCCGTCGTCGGGCTCATACGCCGAGGTGACGTACTGGCACGCCGCCTGACGGACAAGCTCGAAGCGGCGGGCTGCCGCGCGCGCTTCGGCACGCTGGACATCTCGCTCTACCGCGACGATTTGAGCATGCTGGATCGCAAGCCGGCACTGCACTCCTCCTACCTGCCTTTCAGCACCGATGATCTGCATCTGGTGCTGGTGGACGACGTCATTCACACGGGGCGCAGCATCCGCGCGGCACTCAATGCCGTTTTCGAGTACGGACGCCCCGCCGAAGTGAAGCTGCACTGCCTCGTCAACCGCAGCGGCAGGCAGGTTCCCATCCACCCCGATTACGCCGCCTTCAAGCTGGATCTGCCGTTCGACACCGAGGTCACGGTGCAGCTCAGCGAGTCGGACGGCTGCGAATCCATAACCTATTGAACGAAGTATGAACCCGAGAAAAGATCTGCTCACCATCGATTCTCTGAGCGACGAGGACATCGACACCATCCTCGAGAGCGCCAAGGCGATGAAGGACATCTTCACCAAGAGTGTGAAGAAAGTGCCCGCACTCAAGGGAAAATCGGTTCTGACTCTCTTCTATGAGCCGAGTACGCGCACGCGTTCCTCCTTCGAGGTGGCCGCGCACCGCCTCTCGGCCGACGTGACCACCTTCACCGTCTCGACCTCCTCCGTCGTGAAGGGCGAGAGCGTGCACGATACCATTGACACGCTCATGAGCATGAAGATGGATTACATCATCGTGCGCCACAAAAACAGCGGCATTCCCGCCGTCATCGCCCGCCATTGCAAGGCCTCCGTCATCAACGCCGGCGACGGCGCCCACGCGCATCCCAGCCAAGCCTTCCTCGACGCCTTCACCATCCGCGAGAAATACGGCACGGTGGCCGGCAAGCGCGTCGTGATCATCGGCGATATTCTGCACAGCCGCGTCGCTCGCTCCACCAGCACGATTCTGCGCCGGCTCGGGGCTCAAGTGGCCTACATGGGGCCCGGCCCGCTGGTTCCCGCCGAGAAGTACACGGGCATTCCGCGCTTCACCAATTGGGAGGACACCTTTGAGTGGAAGCCCGACGTCATCTACCTGCTGCGCATCCAAAACGAGCGCATCGACACGCCGTTCTTCCCGGCGGCGGACTACCACCAGGCCTTCGGCGTGACGGAGGAGCGCCTGCGGCGCATCGAAGACCTCGATCTTTCCATCATGCACCCCGGCCCGGTCAATCGGGGCGTCGAGATCTGCGACGCCGCTATGGAATACCGCAACTCGCTCATTTGCAATCAGGTTGAAAACGGCATCGCCGCGCGCATGAGCATTCTTTACCACCTCACCCCGCAGACTCAGAACCATGAATAAGCTCTACATCCGAAACGCGACGGACATCAACGGAAAGGCCGTCGACTGCAGTCTGGGCCGCAGCGGGAGCGAGGTCACGACGGCACCTGCCGGCAGCCTCGCGATTCCGCAAGGAGCCACGCGCATCATTGATGCGCACGGCAAGATCCTGCTGCCCGCGCTCTTCGACCTGCACGCCACCATCGAGATTCCCGGTCGCAGCAAGCGCGAGAGCGTGAGCCGGGCGGGTCAGGCTGCGCTCAACGGCGGCGTCTGGGGCATGCTCGTGATGCCTTCCGAGGGTTTCATGTTCGACAACTACGCGACGCTCGACAGCTTCCGCGACGCCGTTTCGCAGCGCTCGGCGACCGAAATGTACGCCGCCGGCTGCATTTCGCTGGGCATGAAGGGGCAGCAGCAAGCGCCCTACAACACGATGGCGGCGCGCGGCGTGAGCATCCTGACGGATGCCGGCCGCATGCCCGTCAGCCTGCTCATGCTCTACCGCGCCATGAAATACGCCGGTGAGCTGGGGCTGACCTTCGCGATTCGCGGTGACGTGCCCGAGCTGACGCAGAACACCTGCATCAACGTCGGCGCCACCTCCTACCGCCTCGGCCTGCACGGCACCCCGCCCTGCGCCGAAGAAATCGGTATTGAAACCGTGCTGCGCCTCGCGGCGGACGCCGGGGCTCGCGTGCACATCCAGACCGTCAGCACGGCGGAAGGCGTGGCCATCATCCGCCGCGCGAAGGCTCAGGGGGTGAAGGTCACGGCCGAAGTAGCTCTGCACCACCTCCTCTACACCGATGAAGACATCGGCGATTACGATACCAACTTCAAGACCCTGCCGCCGCTGCGTTCGCGCGGCGACGTCGATGCCCTGCTCGCGGGCGTGAAAGACGGCACGATTGACTGCATCGTCTCCGACCACAGCCCCTGCACGCCCTTCGCCAAGAAACAGGACTTCATCTCGGCGCCGCAGGGCATGGTTTCTCTCGACACCTTCCTGCCGGCCATCTACACGCATCTCATCCTCCCCGGCAAGCTCAGCTGGGCAGACGTCGTGCGCACCTGCAGCGAAAACCCCTGCCGCATCGCCAACCCGCAGGATCCGGAGATGGATACCGAGCTCACCCCTCCGCTCATGCTCTTTGATCCGGAGGCTCGCGTTACCGTCAGCGAATCTCAGCTGAGCTGCGGCACGCTCAACACGCCGTTGCTCGGCAGCACCCTGTGCGGCGCCGTGACGCTGCCCCTCCAGTAAAACACAATGATTATCTATATTGTCAGCGATGGCAAGCGCGGCCACCTCTCCCAAACCGAAGGGCTGGCACAGGCTCTGACGGACTGCGCCCGCCGTCGGCGCCCGGATCTGGAGCACAGCTATTATGAGGTCAGCGTCGTCGACAAGACTTGGCTGAGCAAGCTCCTCTACAAGGGGCGAGATCTCGACCTGCCCAGGCCCAACCTCATCCTCTGCGCCGGGCACGGCACCCACTTGGCCGCGCTGAGTCTGGCGCGGCACCTGCGCTGCCTGTGCATGGTGTGCATGAGGCCGAGCCTGCCTCTGCGTCTCTTTGATCTCTGCATCATGCCTCGGCACGATCTGCGCCCCGGCGAGACGAGCGGGGGGCGCATTCTTCCCACCGTCGGCTCCATCAACATGATCAAGCCCCACCCCGAGGTGCCGAAGCGCGAGCAGCTCATCCTCATCGGCGGGCCGAGCAAGGAGTTTGACTGGGATACCGAGACCGTGCTCAACCAGCTCTCGACCATCACGCGCCACAGCTCCTGCCCCATGGTGCTGACCACCTCGCGGCGCACGCCCAAGGACTTCGTGCAGGACGTCACCTCGACCTGCCCGAGCATCCGCGTCGAGCCCGTCGAAACAACCGGCCCGACTTGGGTGGCCGACCACCTCGCCTGCGCCAAGGAGGTCTGGGTGACGCAAGACAGCGTCTCGATGGTCTACGAAGCGCTCTCCAGCGGGGCGCCCGTCGGCATCATCGAGATGCCGCGCAAGAAGGTGTACCGCAAGGGCAAAAAGCTGTCGCGCGTGAGCCGGGGGCTCGATATGATCATCAGCGACGGGTGCGTGCGCAGCTTCACCGAGTGGGCCAAAGATCGCACGCTGCCGCAGCCCGACACCGTGCTCGATGAGGCGCACCGCGCCGCCGAATACATCCTCGACCGCTTCCCGAAGCTGCTGCCATGAAAATCATGCACCTGCTGCCGTCGCTCAGTTCGGGCGGAGTCGAGCAAGTCGTGCTCGAGCTCTGCCAAGGGCTCTGCGCTCGAGGCGAAGAAAACGTCGTCGTCTCCGCCGGCGGCAGCATGGTCGCCCAAATTGAAGCAGCCGGGGCGCGGCACATTACCTGCCCCATCGGCCGGAAAAGCATCCGCTCCCTCTTTCGCATCCGCCCGTTTCGGCGCCTGCTGGAAGCGGAAAAGCCCGACATTCTGCACCTGCACTCGCGCATTCCGGCGTGGGTCGGCTATCTGGCTTGGCGCAAGATGAATCCGGCCGAGCGCCCGGCCCTGGTCACGACCTTCCACGGCTTCCACAGCGTCAACCCCTACTCAGGCATCATGGCGAAAGGGCAGCGCGTGATTGCCGTCTCGCGCTGCATGAAGGAGCATATTCTGGTGCATTACCCGCGCACCGAGGCCTCCTGCGTCGTCGTCATCCCCAACTCAGTGGACACGCAGCTCAACCGCCCCGACTATCGCCCCGATGCCGCCTGGCTGGAGAAGTGGCGCGCGCAGTACCCCGAGCTCAGCGGCAAATACACCCTCTGCCTGCCGGGGCGCGTCACGCGCATCAAGGGCGCCCTGCACCTCGTCCCCATCCTCCGCGAACTGAGGGCGAGAGGCATCCCCGCCCACGCCGTCATCGTCGGTGAAACGAAAAAGGGGAAGGAGGCCTTCCGCCGCGAAGCGCAGGAAGCGTTCGCGAAAGCCGGGCTCAGCGATGCCGTCACGTGGACGGGGCACCGCAGCGACCTGCGCGACGTCCTCTGCGTCTGCGACGTCACGCTCTCGCTGACGCTCCAGCCCGAATCCTTCGGCAAGACGACGCTCGACGCGCTGGCGCTGGGGCGCCCCGTTGCCGGGTACGAGCACGGCGGCGTCGGCGAGCAACTCGATGTCTTTCTGCCCGAAGGGCGCGTTCGCACGGGAGATACGGCAGCCATGGCCGATAAACTTGCCGCATGGTACTCCTGCCCGCCCGTTCCCCGCTCGCCCGTTCCGCCTCCCTACCGCCGCGCCGACATGATTGACGCGCACCTCGAGCTCTACCTCCAGCTACTCTCAGCGCGATGAAGGTTCTGCACCTCAACCCCGGACTTCGCCCCGGCGGCATCACCGGCCAAGCAGCGGATCTCGCGCGAGGTCTCCAAGCCGCGGGCATCAAAAACATCGTCATGGGACCCGCCAGCGAGCTCATCGGAGCGCTGGACGCCGCGCGCGTGCGCCACATCACCTGCCGCACGGGCGGATGGCTGAAAACGCTGGCCGCCGTTCGCAAGCTGCGCAAAACCATCATCTCAATCGCCCCCGACATCCTGCAGACATACACCCCCGAAGCCGCCCTCATGGCGAGGCTGGCCTGCATGCGCCTGAGGCGCCGACGCCGCCCGGCTCTCGTCGGCGTGGTGACGGGCTTCATGTCGGCCCGCTGGCAGCGCTGGGCCATGGGTGCCTGTGATGCGCTGGTGTTCTCCTCCCGATACCTGCGCAAGGTGATGACCGAGCGCGGCTTCGTTCCCAAGGGGGCCGAAGTCTGGGTCATTCCGGGCGGCGTGGACGAGTCTCTCTGTTACCCGGGCTACGCGCCCTCCGCCGATTGGATGGAGCAATGGCACCTCACCCAGCAGCACGGCAGGCATCGCTACACCCTCTGCGTACCCTGCCCCATCTCGCCGCTCCACGGGCTGGAGGATCTCGAGCCCATCATGTCGGTTCTGCTCAACAACGGGCTCTCGCCGCTCGCCTACATCGTCGGCGACTCCGGCAAAGCCGACCCCAACTACCTTGAGTCGCTGCGCAACCACTTCGCCGAAGCGCACCTCGATGAGCGCATCATCTGGCTCGGGCACCGCCCCGACCTGCGCGACGTTATCTGCGCCTGCGACGTCACGATCTACCTCTCGCGCCGCCCCGAAAGCTACAACCGCCCCATTCTCGAGGCTCTGTCGCTGGGGCGACCGGTAGCCGCCTACGATCACGGCGTCGTCTCCGAGCTGCTCGAGGCCTTCCTGCCCGAGGGACGCGTCGAGCCCGATAAGGCGCGCGCCATGGCCGACGTTCTCTTGCAGTGGCGCACCTACAGGCCCAGCCTGCCCGGGCAAATTCCCCCTCCCTACCGCCTCAGCGACACGGTCTCCGCCTACCGCAAGCTCTACGAGGGGCTGCGCTGAACGCCTGTTTCATCCCCTCCCCGCCGCCGAGCTTGCACGAGGCTCAAGAGCGGTGCGGCGCCGGGGGAGTGCACGACGGCAAGCTCGGCACGTGGCGCGGATGTAAGCCCTGCACGAAGCTCCGAGCTCAGCCCGGCCGCAAAATCCGCGCGAAGGCTGGGTTGAGCATCATCCGCCGGCGACGCGAAGGGCAAGAGGGGCAGCGGCGGGTTCAAATCCCTGCTTCAAAGGGGATTTTTTTGCGCGCTGCGGGCCCCGCATCAAGTATCGCATTGACAAGAGGGGTATCTTGAGGCACAATGCCGCCGCTCATTTTCATGATTACATTCACCAACATGACGGGAGCCGCCGAAATCGGCTCCAATAGCTACCTGCTCGACATGGACGGTGTGCGCATCGTGCTCGATGCCGGCATGCACCCCAAAAAGGACGGACGCGAGGCTATGCCGGACTACAGTCTGATCGGGGCGGCCGATCCGGATGTCATTTTCATCACCCACGCCCACCTCGACCACATCGGCACTCTGCCCGTTCTCCAAGATGCACACCCAGCCGCCGAAGTGATCATGACTGCCGGAACGGCCATCGTCGGCGAAGCCATGCTGCACAACTCCGTCAACGTGATGACCTCAAAACGCCTGCAGGAGGGCATCATCGAGTACCCCTTCTTCACGCACCACGAGCTCGAGCACGCCGCGCGCAGCTGGATGGTGCGGCCCTACAACGAAGCCTTCCGCACCGGCCGCCGCGGCGCCGTGCTGGCGACGCTGCACGACGCCGGGCACATTCTCGGCTCCTGCGGCGTTGAGCTCGAGAGCGAGAGCGGCGCGACGCTCTTCTACACGGGCGACGTGCAGTTTGAAAACCAGACGCTCATCGCCGGAGCCGACTTCCCGCAGAAGGGCATCGACATTCTGCTCATGGAGTGCACGCACGGCAGCACGCAACGGCGCAGCGATTACACGCGCGAGGCTGAGCTGCGGCGCTTTGCCGACGCGATACGCGAGACGATCGAGGGCGGCGGTGCCGTCCTCATCCCCGTGTTTGCCCTCGGCAAGAGTCAGGAATTGCTCTGCGAAATCGGGCGATTCAAACGCGAGGGGCTCATCCCCGACGTTCCGGTCTATTTCGGCGGTCTGAGCTCCAAAATCACGCTCATCTACGACAAGACGGCCGACAGCACGCCCCGCCTCAAACCGGGTTACCGCCTGCGCGATGAGGTTGAGACTTACGGTCTGCCCAAACAGGGCAAGGCGCCGCTCATCGCCTCGCCGGGCAACATTTACCTTGTCTCCAGCGGCATGATGAGCGAGCACACGGTCTCCAACCTGCTGGCGGCGCAGGTGATGCCGCACCCGAAAGACGCCATTCTCTTCGTCGGCTACAGCGACCCCGACTCCCCCGCCGGAAAAATCAAGGCGGCCGCGCCGGGCAGTCTCGTCAAGCTGCAGGAGAAGGGCGGCCAGGCCTACCCCCTGCTCTGCCGCACGGAGTGTTTTGATTTCTCCGGTCACGCGACGCGCGAGGCGCTCATTGACTACGCCGTTACTCTTGCTCCGCGCACCATTCTGCTCGTGCACGGCGACGAAGGTGCCCTCGAGCAGACGCGCGAGACGCTGCAACAGCGCCTTCCGCAGACGCAGATCATCATCCCGCAGCCCGGCAAGAGCTACAAACTCGACTGAGCCGCCGAACGCCGCCCGCCTGTAGCGCCTGTAGCGACGCAGCTCCCGAAGCGTGCAGCGACTACAGCGTTTGCAGCGCCCGAGCCGTCGGCGAGCCCGACGGAAGCGACGGAACCGACGAGTTCGGCGGAAGCGACGAAAGGGACGAAGGCTCCGGCCTCTAAGCCGCTCAAATGGCCGAGCCGCGCAGGTCGGTCGCGCGCCTTTTCAGCGCTTGTGATTCGGTATTGAATCCGCATCCCTCGACGAGGTCGCAGAAGTTGCCGACCATCGCTTCGACGGGGTTCAGCCGTGCGCCGGACGTCCGTGCGCGCCGGCTCCAAAGGCGTGCCGTCCGCAGCGCTCCGCATCTCCTGCCGCCCGAGGCCGGCAACGTTCTGCGTTGCGCTCTTTATACTCTTGTTCTGATACGATTCGAACACCTTTTCATAACAGGCTTTATTCGTTTATAATCTGCGCCTTATATAAATCCTGCACGTAGCAGACAAGCGGAATCCGGGCGCGGGAGCGGCGACATATCCCGCTTTTTTACGGGAGGAGGTGAGAAATCCCTTTCTCACCCGCAGCCCCGGCGGGAGCGGCGCTTCGGCACCGCAACGGCCACCGGACGCAGTGTTTGCCGTTCAGCCCTCAGCAGCCGACGGCAGCGCGGTCTTCGGGCCGGGGCGGGCCTGCGTACACAAGGCGCCCGCCCGCCTCTCCGGCTCCGGGGCCGAGTTCGACAATGTAATCGGCACGGGAGAGCAGGCTGTGGTTGTGCTCAATGCAGAGGATACTGTGCCCGGCGGCACGCAGGCGATAAATGGCGCGCAGCAGCAGCTCCAGCTCGCCGAAATGGAGCCCCGTGCCGGGTTCATCCAGCACCAGCAGGTAATGCTCCGGCAAGCCGCGCCGCGATTTGCCGCCGGCCTTCGCTAAATAGGTGGCGAGCTTGATGCGCTGCGCTTCGCCGCCCGACAGGGTCGTGACGCTGCGATCGAGGCTGAGGTAGCCCAGTCCCAGCTCATCGAGCGCTCTGAGGATGGCCGCCGCGGCCGGAATGGCCGAGAAGAAGTCCAGCGCCTCGCGCACGCTCAGCGCGAGAGCCTGCGCGATGGATTTGCCCCGCCACGTGACCTCCAGCGTCTCGCGGTTGTAGCGCGCTCCGCGGCAGGCGTCACAGGGCGTGTAGAGGTCGGCCAGAAAGTTCATGTCGACCTGCAGCAGACCGGTGCCGCCGCAGCGTTCGCAGCGCCCGCCGCGCGTCGTGAGCGAGAAACGCGAGGCCGTGTAGCCGCGCTGACGCGCGAGAGGCAATGCGGCGTAGAGCGGGCGCAGCACGTCGAGCAGCCCCGTGGCCGAGGCAGGCGTCGAGCGCGGCGAGCTGCCCAGAGGGCTCTGATCAACGAGGATTGCGCGGGCGATACCCTCGGCTCCCTCGAGCTTGCCGCTCCGCAAGGCCGGCAACAGGCATTCATGCACGAGTGTGCTCTTGCCCGAGCCGCCGGGGCCGCACAGGCAGCAGAAAGCGCCCAGCGGCAGGCTCAACTCAAGGTCGTGCAGGTTGCGGGCGGATGCGTGCCGCAGCACGAGGCGCGGAAGAGCCGCGAGGTCGAGGGGCTCGGCTTCGGGCATGCGGCGGCGCCCCGAGAGCCAGGCGCCCGTGGGCGAATCGGGATTGTGCAGGAAGTCGTCGTAGCTGCCCTCGGCCAGAATGAGCCCGCCTTCGGGTCCGCTGCCCGGGCCCATTTCGACGAGGTGGTCGGCGGCGGCCAGCAGCTGGGGGTCGTGCTCGACGACGAGGATGGTGTTACCCTTGTCGCGCAGGCGGCGCAGCGCGGCGATGAGGCGGTCAACCTCGCGGGGATGCAGGCCTATGGTGGGCTCATCGAGAATGTAAAGGACACCCGAAAGCCCGCCGCCGATCTGTCCCGCGAGGCGCGCGCGCTGCAATTCGCCGCCCGAGAGCGTGTTGGTGGCGCGGTCGAGCGAGAGGTAGCCCAGCCCCAGCTCGATGAGGCAGTCGAAGCGCCGCTCCAGTTCTTCAAGCGCGGTTTTCAGAGGCTCGCGAAAGGCGGGCGGGACGCGCAGCTGGCGCAGCAGCTCTCGGTTGCGCTCGATGCTCAGGCGGCAGTAGTCGCCGAGGTTGAGGCTGCTCGCGCCGAAGTCGAGCGTGACGGCGAGGGCGACGGGGTTGAGCCTCATTCCCTTGCACTGCGGGCAAAGCTCGGGCTCTCCCCGATCGCCCTTGCCGCCTTCAACGACGCCGAGCCCGTCGCAGCGCGGGCAAGCGCCGCGGGGGGAGTAATGAGAGAAGAGACCGGGGCTGAGATCGGGCATGGTAAAGCCGGTCTCGGCGTTGCGGTAGCGGGTGTGAAAGCAGTCGAGGCGGGGCTCGCCGCCGCGCTCCTGCACCAAGGCTCGCAGCTCGTCGGGCCAGAGGCGCAGCGCCGCTTGGACGGAGTCGGCGATGCGCGAGGCGGCGCCGTCTTTGACGACGATGCGGTCGACGACCAGCTCGCAGACCTCGTCTTCGCGCGGCGGCTGCGATTCGAGCTCGTCGAGCTCGCGAATCACGCCGCTGACGCGCACGCGCAGGTAGCCGGTCTTGCGCAGCTGCATGATGCCGCTCTCCGCCTCGCGTGCGAACGATGCCCCCAGAGGCGCCAGCAGCGTGAGGCGCGTCCCTTCGGGGAGCTCGGCGAGGCAAGATGAGATTTCGTCCGGGCTGAGCCGCGTGAGCACGGTGCCGGTTTCAGGGTCGTGCGGCACCCCGATGGCCGCGTAGATGATGCGCAGGTAGTCGAGCGTCTCGGTGAGCGTGCCGAGAAGGCTGCGCGACGGGCCGCGGCTGAGGCCCTGCTCCAGACAGAGGGCGGGCGGCAATCCGTCGATGGCCTCGACTTGCGGACGCTCGGGGCGCGCCAGCAGGCGCCGAGCTCCGGGCGAGAGGCAGTCGAGAAAGCGGCGTCGCGATTCGGCAAAAAGCGTGTCGTAGGCCAGCGTGCTCTTGCCCGAGCCGCTCGGCCCCATGAGCGCTATGATGCGCCCGGCGGGGAGCTTGAGGCTGATGTGGCGCAGCGTATTCTGCGAAGCCCCTGTGATGCTGATGTCCATCAGACGGCGGAAGCATCAGACCCGCGCCCTGCGGATCGCGGCGCATGAAGCAGTTCGTGGCAGCCTCCCGACTCGATGATGAGGCGCTTCGCGACGCACTCCCCGCGCAAGATGCCGTGGCGGCGAATCCGCACCTCGCCCTCGGCCGCGATGTCGCCCTCCACCAAGCCGTTGATGACGGCGCTGCCCAGCTTCACGGGCGTCTCAAAGCGCAGCACGGCTCCGCGGCACAGCTCCAGCTCACCGACGCGAAAGCTGCCGACTTGGCGAAAGCTGCCCTGCACGGTCATCTTGCGCGAGCAACGCACCGCTCCCGAGCCCTTGCCCAGCACGTTGAGATCCCGACAGACAAGCTTGAGGTGCGAGAGCACGGCCTCGCTCAGAATCGTAATATCGCCCAGCGTGCTGACCGTGCAGCGCGTGCTCGACGGCCGCAGGTCGACGTTGGCCATGTTGAGATGGGCATGGCAATGAATGCAGTTGGCCGAAAGCGCCGCGGCGGGCACGTGCGACTTGCGCCCGCACTCGTAACAGATAATCTCTCGCGTCGGCAGCTGTTTTTTCTCGCGGTGCCCCGCAAACGACGTGAGCGCAACACGACGGTTGCGCTCACCTTCGGGCAGCAGGCCTGAGACATGGGGCACGACGAGCGGCTCGGGCTTGAACTCAGGCATGGCTGCACACAATCAGACTCTTCCGCAACGCGGGAAGAATCAGCTGAGAAGATTGGCCTGCTCCTCCTTGAGAGCCGACGTCTTGGAGCTCTTCTTGGGGGTGGTGGCCGCCACCGAAGCCGAACCGACGTGGCAGTTGCCGATAAACACGGCGCCCTCCTGAATGGAGATGCGGGCCGCCGACACGTCGCCGACGAGCTCCGCCGTCGACGAAAGCTCGATGCGATCGGTCACCACGATGTCGCCCGTCACCCTGCCGTGAATGATGGCGCTCTGCGTGTGAATGGCGACCTTGTTGTCCGCCCCGGCCTGAATCGTCGCGTTTTTGCCCACGGTCAGAATGCCGTCCGACGAAATCTCACCCTCGACGGTGCCGTCGACCAGGAGATCATCCGTGAAGCGCAGCTTGCCGACCACGCTGACGTCGGCGTTGAGCACGTTGCGGGCAGCCACGACGGTGCTCTCGCTGCTGAGGGGATCAGCGGCAGCCGGAACGTACGGAGACGGCTCGCCATAGAGCCCGTCATTGCCGCTCGACACCGGCTCAACGCCGACGGGAGGCGCGCCCCAGTCGGCCGGGATCGAGGTGTCCGCAAGAGAGGGAGACGTCTTCTGCTCAGCATCAGGACGACGTTTGTGATTGAAGTTATTGAATGCCATAAGTCTTTTTGATGTATCAGTGAAAGGGGGTAAGTGGCCTCGGCGGTGTGCCAACGTCCCGGACATGGTAGCCTGAGCCGGGGCATTTGTCGATCCGAAAGTGCGTCAAACGAACACTTTTTTCACGATCGCGGCAGCGAACGTGCCGGCTGCGGGCAAGGGAGCCGTTCTTCAGGCTTCGGCCGTGTAAATCGCGGCGATACCGCCGGTGAGAGGCAGCGAGGTCGTCATGCCGTAGCCGCAGCGCTGCAACAGCCGGCAAAAGGCCTCTCCGCGGGGGAAAGCTTCGATGCTGTCGCCGAGGTAATGGTAGGCGCCGCCGTTGCCCGTGATCAGGCCGGCCATTTTGGGCAGGATGCGATGCAGGTAGAAGCGGTAGGGCGCGGCCGTCCATCCCTCCGGCATGCTGAAGTCGAGCACCAACAGGTGCCCGCCGGGGCGCAGAATGCGGCGAAACTCGCGCAGGGCCGCCTCGTAGTCAGCCATGTTGCGCAGCCCGAACGCCACGGTGGCCGCATCGAACGAGGCGTCGGGAAGCGGCAGATGCAGCGCATCGGCCTCCAGCACCTTCTCCAGACCTCGGCGACGGGCGACGTCGAGCATGGGGCGGCAGAAGTCCGTGCCCAGCACGTCGATCTCAGGGAAGGCGCGACTGACGGCCAGAGCCAAGTCGCCCGTTCCCGTAGCGATGTCGATGAGTCGCGCGGGTTTCCACTCGGCAATGATTTTGAGCGCCCGATCGCGCCAGAGGAGGTCGGTACCCAGGGACAGGACGTGATTGGCCGTGACGTAGCGCTCGGCTATCGACGAGAACGCTGCATGCACGTAGGCGGGATCAGGCATGACGTCGCAGGAGAAGGGAGGGGGGAGAGGTGAGCGTCTCCGCACGCGCCGGAGAGTTCCGTCGGCGCGTGCGGAGCAAAACCCGTCAGGCGAGGCGCGCTATGAGAGCGTCGCCGAAGGCGCTCGTCGACAGAGACGCGGCCCCGGGAATCATCTCGGCCAAATCGGCCGTCACCTGCTTGTCGGCAATCGCCTTCTCGATGGCTGAAACGATGCGGTCAGCCGCCTCATGCCAGCCGATGTAGCGCAGCATCATCTCCGCGGAAAGCAGGAAGGAGCAGGGATTGGCCTTGTCGAGCCCCGCCAGCGCCGGAGCGGTGCCGTGCGTGGCCTCAAAGACGGCGTGCCCGGTCTTGTAGTTGATGTTGGCGCCCGGCGCGATGCCGATACCGCCGACCTGTGCAGCCAGCGCATCGGAGCAGTAATCGCCGTTGAGGTTGAGCGTGGCGATGACAGAGTGATCCTTCGGGTGGATGAGAATCTCCTGCAGGAAGGCGTCGCAGATGCAGTCCTTGATGACGATGCCGTTGGGCAGGCGGCACCAAGGACCCTTGCCGATGGGCTCGGCACCGAACTCGCGGCGGGCGAGCTCGTAGCCCCAGTCGCGGAAGGCGCCTTCGGTGAACTTCATAATGTTGCCCTTGTGCACCAGCGTCACGCTGGGGCGACGGTGCGCCACGGCGTACTGAATCGCCGCGCGCACGAGGCGCTCGGTACCCTCGCGCGAAACGGGCTTGACGCCGAAGCCCGACGTATCGGGGAAGCGCACCTTGTTGGCCAGCTTGGGGAAACAATCCGAAAGCCAGTTGAAGAAAGTCTGAGCCTCGGGCGTGCCGCTCTGGAGTTCGACCCCGGCGTAGATATCCTCCGTGTTCTCGCGGAAGATCACCATATCCACGAGCGAAGGATCCTTCACGGGCGTCTCAATGCCCTTGAAGTAGCGCACGGGGCGCACGCAGCAGTAGAGGTCGAGTCCCTGACGCAGAGCGACGTTGAGCGAGCGGATGCCGCCGCCGACGGGCGTGGTGAGCGGTCCTTTGATACCGACGAGCAGACTGCGGAAGGCGTCGAGCGTCGACTGCGGCAGCCAGGTGTTGAGTTGGTCGTAGGCCTTCTGCCCGGCAAGCACCTCCTGCCAGACAAGGCGGCGTGCGTCGCCGTAGGCGGCGGAAACGGCTGCGTCAATCACGCGCTGAGCCGCACGCCAGATGTCCGGCCCGGAGCCGTCGCCGATGATGTGGGGAATAATGGGAAAATCAGGCACGCGCAATCCCTGCGCGGTCATCGTGATGGGGGTACCTTCGCTCATGGTTGTGTATTCTGATTCAGATTTTGAAGAGGTTGGGGCGCGTCCTGCGTTGCCGCAGGGCGAGCAGCAGGGCCGATCAGTTGCACTTGGCGCAGGACGAGCGGGCGGTTGCTGCGCAGCGCACTGATGGACAACGCGCGAACATCAGCCGCCTTCGGAAGCGTCCAGACCTCATAGCCCTCAAGCGCGAATCCCGCTTCGCAGAAGCGGCGTTTCAGCACGGAGCCGTCGGCCAGTTTGAGCTCGACGCGGAAGCCGCCGCAGAGCTTGCCCGCCGGGCTCCGGGAGCCACCGCCGTAGATGACGACGGTCGTCACGGCCGATGCGCTGCCGGGAGCAGGTGACCACTCGACCCAGGCGGGTTTGTCATCCGTCGGCAAAGCCACCGCCACCCCGGCGTCATTCGCGACGGAGCCGTCGGTGGCGTTGCTCAGGGGAAAAGCCTCATCGACGGCTCCGGCCCGCGCCGGCGTATCCGACGCCAGCAGATTGACCATGCCGTCAGCGGGCACGTAGGGCTCGAGATCCGCATTGGGATCAGGATCCTCGGGCGGCAGTTCCGTCACCGCCGTGCCCATGGCCGTCTCGACTTGCTTCGTGCTCGGCGAAGGTGCGGTCGGCTTCACAGGTTTCGGCGTCTGAGCGACGGCGGGAGCCCCTGCTGCCGGGCTCGAGCCTCCGGGCGCTTTTGCCTGTGCCGTCGGAGCCGGGGCGGGCGAAAGCACGGCAAGCTCCTGCCCGGCGTGCGGGCAGACGGCGCAGAAGACGAAGACGGCAGCAAGAAAGGCGGGAGGCAGGATGAAGTACACCAGCTTCCCGGCGATGCCGCCGCCCGAACGGAGATCTCCGCGCGGTGCGCGATACTGTCGAAGTGGAGCCATACTGAGGTTTCGGCCATTCTAGCACGCCGACAAAGGGAATGCAACCTCAAAGCTCAGGCTGAGCGAGACTTCAAAAACTCCGCAGATTCTCCGAGCTTCGCCTGCCTCCCCCGCCCTGCCCTTGCCGCGTCAAAAAAGCCCCGCCGCCGAAGCAGTGGGGCCTCTTTGATGCCTTGTGAAGGGCAGCGGGCTGTTTATCAGCCGTTGACGCGGCCGAGGTAGGTGCCGTCTTCCGTCTTGACGGAGATGCGCTGGCCGGCGTTGATGAAGAGCGGCACTTGCACCACGAGGCCCGTGGTCATCGTTGCGCTCTTGTAGACATTGTTGGCGGAGTTGCCCTTGACGCCCTCGGGGGCCTCGGCAACCTCCATCGTGATGGCGGCCGGAAGCTCGATGGAGCAGACGGTCTCATCGGTGAAGAGCAGGATGTAGGAGTTGCCCTCCATGAGGTAGTCCTTGACGGGCTCGACGATATCCTCGGGCACGCAAACGTCCTCGTAAGTCTCGGTGTTGAGGAAGTGGTAGCCCATGCCGTCCACGTACGAGAACTCCATCTCTTCGCGGCTGAGCATCACGCCCTCGAGGAAGTCGTTGGAGGTCAGACGAAGGTTGTAGTCCTTCTTGGTAGCGATGCTGCGAATAGTCATCTGGACGTAGGATGCCATGCGGGGAGGAGTCTTGAGCTGGCTCTCACGCACCACGCAGATGTCGCCGTTGTAATTCACGGCGTGGCCTTTGCGAAGTTGGATAACGGGGACTTTTGCCATAGCGGCGGGAGGGTAGCAGAGGACGGCTCAATAGTCAAGCTTTTTCTCACCGCCCCCCTTCAAAAAAGGAGCGTAGCGGCGAACGGCACCTCGGCCGCGCGGCGTCGGCGCAGCGCTCCATCCGCTGACTCACAGCGCATCGACCCCGGCGAAGAACTTGAGCAGGACAATCTGGTCGTCTTTCGTCACGAGGTAGCCGTCCTTCGGGTCGAGCCACTGGAAGGAGTGGATGGATTGGCGGCGCGAGCCCTTGGGGTCTTCGGCGAGAGGCTCGCGCAGACGCTTGAGAAGCGCGGGGTTGAGAGCCTCGACGATTTCGCGGGTCGTCAGCGGGGGCATCGCCGGAATGATGGACTGGATGCCCAGCGGTATGCAGCGCTCAACGTCTCCGAGGATGCGCTGCGGGAAGTAGATCTGGTGCAGCTCATCGGGGGCAAAGGGCAGAGCCTTGCGGCCTGCGGGGGGATCCGCCATAGCCCGGAGCAGCGGGCAGAAGCAATCCATCGGCGCCCCCAGCTCCGTGATGTGAACATTGAGCACGCGGCCGTACTGCAAGTTGAGCTCGCGGTAGAGGTTGATGCGGTTTTGCACGTAGGGGTCGTCGCTGGATTCGAGAACGGGGGTGTTTTCGTCGGCATCGGGTGCGAGCATGTCGCAGGTCGTCACAAAGACGGTGAACTCGGGCTTGATGTCGGCGAGGTGGCGAATCAGGTAGTTGGTGGCGGCCGTGTCGGCCGCTACATCCTTGCGCACGGCATACGAGCCGTTGGCCACGGCGCTGTCGAGGTAGACCATGAAGCGAAAGCTGTGGCCGAAAGTCGACGAGAAATTCTCCTTGTCAATCAGATAGTCGAAGTGCCGACGCTTTGTCCAGTACTTGCCGAGGATGGTGCTGGCGCCGAGGAAAGCCGTTTCGTGAATCATGGGATCGAGGCGAATGAGGTGAAGTGATGGTGGCTGAGCTGACTCTGCCAGAATAGCACGTCGGCAGCCGTCAAGCAAGCTGTTATCACGGCATTGACACGCCGGAACGAGCAAAGCGGCCGGAGCCCTCAAAGAGCCCTTAACAAGCCCTTTCGCAGAGAAAAACGGGCACATCGTCAGTTATTAGCCTTTTTTGGTGGCTTTCTGCGTTTTTTTGTGAAAGAATCAAAGAAAGGTCGACGTACCCTTATTATAGCATTCCAATCCATGAACACGAAATACACCATGATGTTGCTGGCCTTGGCTCTCTCTGCCCCCGCGGCATACAGCCAGGCTCCCGCAAACGCTCCGCAGCCCGCACCCCCCGCAAATCGGCCGGAGGCTGCACCGGATGAGGATCTGACGCGCCCGCTGGCAAACGACCCGCAGATGGTCTTCGGGAAGCTCGACAATGGGCTCTCCTACATCATCCGCCCGACCTCGGAGCCGAAGGGGCGCGCAAGCATCCGGCTTTTCGTCGATACGGGTTCGCTCAACGAGAGCCCCGAGACGAAGGGCATCTCGCACTTCCTCGAACACATGGTGTTCAACGGCAGCCGCCATTTCAAGCGCGGCGAGCTCATCCCCGCCATGCAACGGCTCGGCCTCGGCTTCGGCGGCGATGCGAATGCCTATACGGGGCTGCTGCAAACGGTCTTCATGTTCGACCTGCCGAACCTCAAGGATGAGACGGTCGACTTCGCCTTCACGGCGCTGCGCGACTTTGCCGACGGTGCCGAGCTGAGCGATGAGGCGATTGATCACGAGCGCGGCATCGTCATCAGCGAACTCAAGAGCCGCGATTCGGAGGGCTACCGCGCCAGCATGGCCTTCATTCGCCAGCTCTGCAACGGCACGCGCGTGCCGGACTACATGCCCATCGGCCTCGAAGAGGTGATTCGCAACTGCCCCTACGAGACCATCCGCGCCTATTATCACGCCAACTACGTGCCCGAGCGCATGACGGTGGTGGTGACGGGCGATTTTGATACCGACAAAGCTCGGGAGTGGATTGAAAAACACTTCGCAAGCATGGAGAAGAGCCCCAACCCGGCTCGCCCCGCCATCGGCACCCCGGCGAATATCGGCGCCGATGAAAAGGTGATTCCGAACCCCGAAAGCGCCAAGACGACCGTCATGCTCTCCGTGGTGAATCCTTGGGAACAGCGCCCCGACACGCTCGAGCAGCGCATCGAGGATTTGCCCCTGCAGCTGGCATGCAGCATGCTCAACATTCGCTTCAACCTCCTCGCGAAGCAGGCGGAGAGCCCCTTTGAGGGAGCCGGCGTGAGCGATGACGAAATCTTCCGCTCCGCTCGCGTGTTCGGCCTCGCCGTGCAGGCCAAGCCCGAGAAGTGGAAGGAGGCACTCGCAGCGGCCGAGGCCGAACTCCGCCGCGCCTGCGAATACGGCTTCTCGGAGCAGGAGCTGGAGATGGTGGCCTCATCGCTGCTGACGGCAGCCCAAAGCGCTCAGGACAGCTGGGAGACCGTGACATGCGACAGCCTGGCCGGAGAAATCATCTCGGCCCTCACCGACCGGCAAGCCTTCACCCCCCCGTCCGAAGACCTCCGCAGCATCAAGGCCGGCCTTGCACGCGTGGCGGCCGACCCCGACCTCTGCCGCAAGGCCTTGGCTCAAGCCTACTGCTCGGACCGCGTGAAGCTGACGCTCATGGGAGCGCTGGCCGACGATGCGACCGAGCAGAATCTGCGCCGCGTGTACGATGAAGCCAAAGCCGTGCGCGTCACCCCCCCCGAGGAGCAGAAGGAGCTGAGCTTCGCCTACGAGCAGACGGGCACGCCCGGCACGGTCGTTGAGCAACAGCATCTGGCCGATCTCGATACGACAACCCTCACGCTCTCCAACGGCGTGCGCGTCAACCTCAAGCCGCTTTCCACGCGCAAGGGCAACATCCAAGTCTGCGTCGCCGTCGACGGCGGGCAGATGAATCTGCCGGCCATTCCCGGCCTCAGCCAAATGACGGAGGCGGTGATGTCCGCCGGCGGCCTCGAAGCGCACTCGACGGATGATCTGCGCCGCATTCTCGCCGGACACAAGGTAGGCATGTCGTTTAGCATGGGTCAGGATCGCTTCGCCTTCTCGGGCAACTGCAACCCCAAGGATTTCGAGCTTCAGTGCAAGCTGTTGGCAGCGGCCGTGCTGCACTCGGGCTTCCGCCCCGAGGCCGAGATGCTGCTGCGCCGCCAGCTCGATGCCGTCTACACGCAGTTTGAGACAACGCCCGACGGCGCCTTCATGTTCAACGTAACACGCCTGCTCTTCGGCGACGATCCGCGCTTCAACTTCCCGACCCGCGAGCAGTTCGACGGCGTGAATACGCAGAAGGTGCGCGAGCTCATGACGCCCCTCCTGCAGAAGGGAGCGATGGAGGTGACAATCGTCGGCGACTTCGACGTCCAAGAGGTCATCCCGGTGATTGAGCGCACCTTCGGCGCCATGCCCGAGCGCAGCAAGGAATTCACGAAACTGACGGAAGAGCAGCGCCGCGTGAACTTCCGCCCTTGGGGTGAACGCAGCTTCATCCGCTACAACACCGACATAGACAAGACGATCGTGACGCAGATCTTCCCCGCGGGCAACGGCATGGATCGCAAGCGCAACCGCCGCCTTGCCATCCTCGTCTCCATCGCGCGCGAACGCGTCTTTGACGGCATCCGCGCGGTGCTCAATGAAAGCTACAGCCCCTCCGTCAGCGTTGAAACGAGCAGCGACTTCAACGACGCCGCCTTCGTGATGGTGACGAGCGAAGGCGTGAAAGGCAACCGCGTCAAAGTCAGCACGGCGCTGGATCTCATCATGCAGGACCTCGGCAAGGGCAACATCTCACAAGAGGACTTCGAGCGAGCCATCAAGCCCTATCTGTCCCGCATCGACAAGGCCTTCTCTCAGCCTGCCTTCTGGATGAACAATCTCGCCCAACTCCAGAGCGACCCGGAACAGCTGGCCCTGCTGCGCGGTCTGCGCGAGGATGTGCGCTCCATCACGCTGGAAGAAATCCGGCAGCTGGCGCGCGAAGTCTTCGGCGACGCCTCGAAAGCCACTCACATCTTTACCGTGCCCGACGACTACGATGAAAAGACCGACGAGGGCCAAGGCAACGCCGTGAAGGCGGGCGAGCCCGAAACTGCGGTGCCCGAGACCGCGGTGCCCGCGGCCGCGCCGCAGGCGGCTCTCCGCTACGATGTACGCGTGCTGAGCGTGAGCGATGCCGAGAAGTATTCCCCCTATACGGTCATCATCAGCAAAGACGCCGCCTCCAAGAAATCGTGGCTCAAGGTGGCTCAAACGCTGGCCGACAAGTACGGCCGGAAGGGCAAGGTCGTCGTGGTGGACGAGCTGAGCGAAGACGCCATTGCCAAGGCGCTGCGCGACACGCAAGCCCGCTATGCGGCCTGCGTTGCCCGCCCGATGGAAGTCGGTCGCGAGCTGGTCAACAACCTGCACCGCGCCGCGCGCCGCGTCGATGACGACCCCTACGGCGACTGCATCTGGGGCATCGTCACCGGCTACAGCGCCAAGGACGCCATGCGCATCGCCAAAGCCCGCCAACCGCTCGTCATCAAACGAGTTCTCGGCAGCACCAACGTGAGCCACGAGCGCTTCGACCGCAGCTACTGCCTGACGGACTGGGGCCCTGACAGCCCCGTGCTGGAGCAAACGGGCAACGTAAAACCCACCGAAACCGTCTACAACGACAGCACGGAAGAAGGCCGCCGCATCAAGCGCGAAGGCATGCAGGGCCTTTTCGCGCACGAACTGGCAACGGGCAAGCCGCAGCTCGTCGTCTCCTCGAGCCACGCAACGCAGGCGAATTTGGAAATGCCCTACAGCAAAGGGCTCATCTTCCCGGCAAACAACCGCTACTACGAAGCCAGCCTGCCGAACATGCGCGGCATCGTCGGCCAAGGCATTGCCCCGGCCATCACGCAGAAGCAGACCAAGGCTCTTGCCCGCGTGGCCAAGCAGTTCAAGTGCCCCGAAATCAAGCCGGACGGCGAAACCCGCGTGTGGATTGCCGCCGGCAACTGCCTCTTCGGCGATGCGATGAATACCAAGCAGAGCATGGCCGTCACCGCCCTCTCCGCCTACACCTGCAATCAGCTTGTGGGCTACACGGTTCCCTCTTGGTACGGCAAGGGCGGCTGGGGGACGCTGTCGATGTTCTTCGACAACAGCGCGGGCACAACGCTGGCCGAAGCGTGGTTCCTGAACAATCAGTTCATCCTCAAGGAAGCTGCGGACATTGATCCGAGGCTGCTCAAGGCTCGCTTCAACGAGCCGCAGATCGACGGGCGCATCTACCGCAACATCGCTGCGGTCGGCGTGGATCTCAATCAAGAGAACGCGAAAGACCGCGTCGGCCTCGTGCACGACCGCGACGTGGTGGCCTTCTACGGCGATCCTGCCTGGAGCGCCACGCTCAACGAAGAGCACCACAGCTCCAACTACACGGTGAGCTGGCAGGACGCCAAGACCTTCACCATCACCGCCAACAGCAACCGCAAGGGGCGCGTCGCCGTCTGGTTCCCGACGGCTGAGACCGGCCGGGGAGCCTCGGGCTGCGATGCCCCCGGCGCCTTCTTCACCAACGACTTCATCCTCTTCCCCGAGCTGGACATGAAGAAGGGTGAAACGCTGACGGTGACCATCAAGTAAAGCACAGCGGCGGCAGCCGCTTGCCCGACTCTCATCAACGCCGCACGGCTTCCGGCCGTGCGGCGTTTCTTTCGGCATCCGATCAGCAACGGCACTCCGTCCCAGGCCAACCGCCCCACGCCCCCTACGCCCGCCCCGCGAATCTCGAGCCGGCCGCCCGGCGCCCCACCCTGTTCAAGCTCAGCGAACGCCCCCTGCCCGTCTTCCGCACCGGGCACGCTCCCTTGCCTTCAACCCCGTCGCACACCCTCGCACCCCGGAAAAAGAAAAGGCCGCATCCCCCGGTGGGGATGCGGCCGATCTGCAACTTGCAGAAAGTTGAACTTACTTGTTCATCGCCTCTTCCACAGCCACGGCCACGGAGACGGTCGCACCGACCATGGGGTTGTTGCCCATGCCGATGAGACCCATCATCTCCACGTGAGCGGGCACGGAGGAGGAGCCGGCGAACTGAGCATCGCTGTGCATGCGGCCCAGCGTGTCGGTGAAGCCGTAGGAGGCGGGACCGGCAGCCATGTTGTCCGGGTGCAGCGTGCGGCCCGTGCCGCCGCCGGAAGCCACGGAGAAGTACTTCTTGCCGGCGGCAACGCACTCCTTCTTGTAGGTACCGGCAACCGGGTGCTGGAAGCGGGTCGGGTTCGTGGAGTTACCCGTGATGGACACATCCACACCCTCGAGCCACATGATGGCCACGCCCTCGCGCACATCGTCAGCACCGTAGCAGTTCACCTTGCTGCGCTCGCCGTCCGAGAAGGACGTGCGCTTGACAACCTCGACCTTGCCCGTGGCGTAGTCGAACTTCGTCTGGCAGTAAGTGAAGCCGTTGATGCGGGAAATGATGTAAGCGGCATCCTTGCCGAGACCGTTGAGGATCACGCGAAGCGGCTTCTGGCGCACCTTGTTGGCGGAGCGAGCAATACCGATGGCGCCCTCAGCAGCAGCGAAGGACTCGTGACCGGCGAGGAAGCAGAAGCACTCCGTCTCCTCGCGCAGCAGCATAGCGGCGAGATTGCCGTGGCCGAGACCGACCTTGCGGTCATCCGCGACCGAACCGGGAATGCAGAAGCTCTGCAGACCCTCGCCGATAGCCTCGGCAGCGTCGGCAGCCTTCTTGCAGCCCTTCTTGATGGCGATAGCAGCGCCCACGGTGTAGGCCCAGCCGGCGTTCTCGAAGGCGATATTCTGGATGCCGCGGACAATGGCGCGCACGTCGATACCCTTCTCAAGGCAGACCTGCTCGGCCTCCTCGCAGGAGTTGATGCCGTACTGCTTGAGAACCGGCAGAATCTGGTTAATTCGACGATCGTAAGATTCGAAAAGAGGCATAATCGTGATGTGATGTTAAGGGTTCTTTACTCGTGACGGGGGTCGATGTACTTGGCAGCACCGTCGAAGCGGCCGTAGGTACCCGTGTACTTCTTGACAGCCTCATTGGCGTCAACACCCTTCTTGATGTCCTCCATCATCGGGCCCATCTTCACGTACTGGTAGCCGATGATCTCATTGTTCTCATCGAGAGCCAGCTTCGTGATGTAACCCTCGGCGAGCTCCAGGTAACGGGAGCCCTTGGCGAGCGTGCCGTAGAGCGTGCCCGTCTGAGAGCGGAGCCCCTTGCCGAGGTCTTCGAGACCGGCGCCGATGGGCAGACCGCCCTCGGAGTAAGCGCTCTGCGTGCGACCGTAGACAATCTGCAGGAAGAGCTCGCGCATAGCCGTGTTGATGGCGTCGCAGACGAGGTCGGTATTGAGGGCCTCAAGAACCGTCTTGCCGGGGAGAATCTCGGAAGCCATAGCAGCGGAGTGGGTCATGCCCGAGCAGCCGATGGTTTCGACCAGGGCCTCCTGAATGACGCCCTGCTTGACGTTGAGCGTCAGCTTGCAGGCACCCTGCTGAGGAGCGCACCAACCCACACCGTGAGTCAGGCCGGAGATATCCTCAATCTTCGTGGATGCCGTCCAAGCCCCCTCCTGCGGGATGGGTGCGGGGCCGTGATTGCAGCCCTTCTTGACGCAACACATATGTTCAACTTCTGTCGTGTACTGCATAGTATGTGTATTTGGCTTGAATGACAAAGGGCTCTGTGCTCCAAAGCGGCAGAGCCTGCCTTGCTGGCAGCATTATAGCTCCGCTCTGTCGGTTTTTCCAGCACAAAATGATTGAGGGTCTCAAAAACAGAAGCGAAACGTCGACGCGGGGATGAGACTCCGGGCACGGACGAAAGAACCCCCGACTAACGGGGGCGCAGCATCGGGCCGAATGAGGGCTCAGCGAGCCCCTGCCACGCCTCTTGCCGAGCTCCCTGCTGAGCCTTTCCGCCCGGTGTTTCCGCTCCCGCGTTTTGCCGCGGCCTTCTCCCCCTTGCCCGCCGAACAAAAAACACCCCGATCAGGAACCGAGGTCTACCGACAGGTGACACGGGCGTACGGCCCCAGGCTACTATCCGGACTCTTTCATCCCCATCCTTCAAGGTGCTGTCGGGAGTTTCATGATAGCCCGAGCCGAAGAGGAAGTCAACAGGAATCTCCGCAGCCCCGTCCAACGTTCGAACCAAAGCCGTGCGCCACCCCCGCCGCAAAGGGGAAAAATCATTCTTGCTCAAGCCCTTGAAGAATGCTATACTGCCTGTATGAAGGGGAAGAAAAAGCGCCTCCACCAAACCCCGGCCGAATTCGCCGAGGCGGAAAAGGTGCGCTCCACGAAAGAGTGGCAGCGTGTGATGGAGCGCGATCGCCGCTTGCAGGAGCGCTTTCGCAACGCCAAGTGGCCAAGCCACATTCCTCCCAAGACCCCGGAGCACCTGCTGAATGAATGTTCATTGCGCGGCCCGTATGGCAGGCACATTGATCTCAGCTTTCTTCTTCGTCAGCACAGACGCCCGGATCCGGAATGAAGCCCGCGGCCTTCCCCTGCTGAGGCCATCGGTCGCCCCGCATCCGACTCCCCCGAGTGGAGCCGCAAGCGATGGCCGTCCGCCCCGCCCCGCCTCGCCGCAAAGGGGAAAAATCATTCTTGCTCAAGCCCTTGAAGGAAGTTATACTGCCCGCATGAAAGGGAAGAAACACCGGACTTACCACGAGCGGCAGCGGCAAACCGCCTTAATATAATAGATTAGCAGATCATACCTAGAAAGATAACATACAGACATTATGAATGTGTCTAGTATTGCAATATATGGAAAGAAAGTACTCCTTGTTATTATAACCTTGTGTGTAATGAGCGGTTGCTTTTTTTTGCATTTTTTGATGCTCTATATGCAGTCCTCCGTCAACGGGATTATCTTGGGAAGCAGTCTCTTGTTTCTCATACTATGTTTGTTATATTTAATTCGTCTGGTTTCAGAGAAGATAAGTATCCATTGTGACCTCGACACAATTACTGTCAAATCTTCTTTTTTGACAACAAAAGAAAGGCATATGACCCTTTCAAAAACAGACTGTTTATTATTACGATGTGAAGAAAGTGAGCGATTTAAACGTTGTGATCTTTTTCGTTCACGCGTGCGCATGCCGGTAATTCCTATCTATTATGTGATAAAAACAGAGGATGCGGGAGAACCTATACTGAGATTCAGCGAGAAGCAAGCCGCTTTAGAAACCTTTGATTATATTTGTCGAAGCTTTCCGAATATCGAAAAAAGGATAGATCTGAGTGATGAAAAGAACATTTTAAAAGAGCGTAAACTACTTTGGTCGTCGGCTTTGATGAATTTTTACCTTTTTGCTTCCATAGCAACTTGTTTCATAAGCCTAGTTTTGTTTTTCGCCTCGTTTTGTATTTACCCCACTGTATTTGAAACAAACTGGGTACCATGCAAGGTTCATGTTGAACGTGTGCAGGACCGTGTTGCTTATGTATGGGTGCCGGATTCAAAACAGCAAAAAAGACTCACATGCAGCGTTCGGAGTGATGAGCTGCCGACCTTGAGAGAAGCTGCTAATAAGAAGGAAGAACTGCAGGCCTACATGGCGCTGGGAGACTCTCCCGAGTTAAGGCTTACGGCCCCCAATGATGCATCAGACTTTGTGCTGTTCCTGTCCATTGCGTGCGGCATGCTGTTCGTATCGACAGTGCTTAGTTTTCAGTTCTTCAGAACCAGAAAGAAACTACGATGGGAAAGCTCTGTTATCTACAGGGACAATGCTCTCATATCTTGGTAGGAGGATTGCCGCCTATAACGCCATAATATGGCGAAACAGAGTCCTGACGGATAAAAATGGCATTGATGAGCTGCCGAGACACGAGTCCTTTGGAGTCCCCGGGGCTTTGAAAAGGACTGATTTGGGCTTCATGAGGAGCGACCGCAGCTCAGCTTCTCGATGAGTCGAGAACTCCTCAACCCGCTCATAGACAGCGATAAACAACAAAAGAGCCGCTCCCCGTTCATGTGCCGGGGAGCGGTTTTCGTGACTAGCCTTTGAGAAGGGTACGGCACGGAGTACACCGTCGATTATGTACGTGTTGCAAACTTAGTTGAGAGAAGGCGACAAAAATCAGTCCTACGAGTTGAAAGTGGTGAACTCCGGCGGGTGATGAAGAGCCCGGAACCTTGGGCGGGTTCCGGGCTGGTGCCGTGGGCCGGGCTTTTTATGCCCGGTCTCACGTTGCCGGGTATTCGGCTTTTTCTACCCAGTCCATGCCGACGATGGTTGTCGGGGGGTTGCTCAGCCCGGTTCCTAAAGCTCGGATGCAGGCTTCGTTGCTCCCGACCTGCTCTTCGAGCATGTAGCGCATTTGCTGCAGCTCGCTGTTGTCGAGCAGTTCGGGTTTGATGCGTACGATGTCCCCTGCGCCGGTGAGCTCTTCCGCGTATTCCTCGTCGTTGGCTTCGACTTCCCGCTCTTCCATGTACGCGCAGAACTCCTCGTAGTCCCGCATGGCGGTGCGCTCTTCGCCGCTGCTTGCGGCGTATTCTTGGTTCCACTGGGCCTTGGCGGCGTCGATTTCTTGCCTGTACTGTCGGATGCGTTCCGTAATTTCTTGCTTGTCCATTGTAGCTTAGTGTTTTACCTTATGGTCATACCTTAGCAGATCCTCGACAATATGCAAGAACTTTTTTTATACTTTAGCGATTTATTTTCAGAGCTTTGCGTATTTTTTCAAGCGGGAGACATGCGCACTCCCGCCTTCGCTCTTTTGCCGGTTTGCCCCCTTCCCTCTCCCCGTGCCGTCGTGGTGGTGGGTTTCCCCTGCGCGGGCGGTGCTGAGAGGGTCAGCGTTTGCTTGCTGCGGTGGTGCCTGTGGTGGTGTTTGCCGTGGGCGGCGCGCTCTGGGTGGCGGGTTGCTGCATGTGGAGGATTTCGATGCGGTGCTCGATGGTTTGCAGGCGGGTGGACATTTCGGTGAGGACGCGTACGCTTTCTTCTTGCGCTCGCGATTGCTCGGCGATGAATGACCTCAGGTCGCAGTAGAGGACGGAGGCGGCTATCAGGCGCAGGCGTATCTGCATCTCGGTGTCCAGCCCGCTGAGGTATTGCTCGCGCTCCTGCTCGCGCTGCTGCTGTTGCATGTCGGCCATTTTCTGCCGGGTTTCGTCGATGCGCCGCGCGAGTTCTTCTTCGGCTTCTGCGCGGGCTCGCGCGGCGGCGGCTTCCCGCTCGGCCGCTCGCGCGGCTTCGATTTGCAGCGGGATGCTCCGGCTGTACTCGGCCCGCTTGCGCACCAGCAGGCTGATCTGCCGCGACAGGGCTTCTTCCATCTCTTCGTTGTCATCGCTGCGCGCATCGGCTCGCTGGGCTTTCAGGTCGCTGATCTGCTCTTCGAGCTGCTCCATGAACTCGTCATACTGCCCCTGCGTGGTGATTTTGCCCGCTCGTTTGTTGAGCGCGTTGAGGGTTTTCTCAAACTCCCGGGCCGATTGTGCCGCTTCGCGGGCGGCGTCGGCATTGCCCATAAACCACGAGTAGAGGGCTCCCAGGGCTTCGCCTATCCCCACGATGATCAGCCCGATGCCGGTGCTCACGATGGCGGCTTTCACGGCTACCATCGCGGTGCGGGTGACGGTGGCCATCGTGCTCCATGCGGTTGACCACATCAGTTTCATGCCCGTCAGGGTGCTGGCCAGGCTGCTTCTCATCCCGGCTAAGGCGCTGCGAAAGCCGGCGGCCACGCCCGACAGGCTCAGGCCGCGCAGGGTGGCTATCAGGCTGCTGAGGCTGCCGCGCAGGGTGAGGGTCGAGGCCGCGGCGGCTTTGCTCTGCCCGGCATAGAGCAGCATCGCTGCCGCAAGTGAGGCGACGACGGTGCGCGTGCCGCCCATGGCTTCCGCCAGTCCGGCCACGCCGCTGACCAGCGGGGTCAGCAGGTCAGCCGCTCCGCTCAGGGCTTGGCCCAGCAGGGCTCCCAGTGCCTGCACTTGCGGGGTGATGCTGTCCAGATAGGCGATGAGCTGCTGCATCACCGGCACGATGGCGGCGTTGATGGGGGTGCCCAGTTCGATGGCCAGCGCGGCAAAGCCGTCCTTGAGCGTGCTGAGCATGCCGGAGAAGGTCTGGGATTGCCGCCGGGTCATGTTCTCCAGCAGCCCGCCCGCGCCGGTCAGTTTTGCCAGTACGGCGTCCAGATCGCTGAGGTTGAACTCGCGCTTCGAGATGCCCTCAAAGACCTGCTCGAAGCTGATGCCTTTCATTTCCGCCAGCAGGCGGCGGATGGGCACGCCCTGCATTTCCAGCGATTCGGCGACTTCGTTGCTCAGTCCGGCGTTCTGCACTTTGGCGTACAGGAAGGCCAGTTCCCGCAGCGGTTTGCCCGATACGGAGGCGATGTCGCCGAGTTTGCGGATGACGTCGATGCTTTTCCCGGCGGCGGTTCCCATGGAGAGCAGGGTCTTGGCCGCGTCCGCGATGTCCCCGAACTCAAAGGGGGTCTCGACGGCGTATTTCTTGAGCTGGGCGACGTAGGCGGCGGCCTGGGCAGCGTCGCCCATCATGACGTTGAAGGCCAGCCCGGTCTGCTCCATGGCGGCGGCGGCGCTGCTGATGCCCGCCAGGCCGCTCAGGGCTCCTTTTACGGCGCTGATGCCTGCCTGTATGCTCGCAAAGGCCAGGGCAAAGCTGCCCGAGAGGCCGCCTACGGCCTGTCGGGTTTTGCCGATTTCCTGTTTGATGTCGGCGAGTGCGGCGTTGAGTTCGGAGGCGTCGCCGCTGAAGGTGATGGAGACGTCAGCCATGGCGCGTCAGGGGTTTGAGGCGTTCATAGAGGGCTTGTGCGCTCTGCGCTTCTTCGGCGGTGGCGTGGCGCCAGCCGGTGCGGATGCCTTCGCTGATCCATGCGGCGTGGGCGTACTGCATGGCTCGCCGCAGCGGCATCCAGAGGATGCGCTCTTCGCTCCACCCCGTCGCTCGTGCGATGGTGAATACCCATGAGGCTACGAGCGCGGGGTGGGCACGTTTGGGCTTGCAGGGGCGTCGGCATCCGGCAGGGGTTCTGCGCTGGCACTCCGGATGGCGGCTCGGTCTGCCGCCA
>NZ_CALXNG010000017.1:0-49304 GCF_944389695.1 Candidatus Parakkermansia intestinigallinarum | reverse complement strand
CTGTGTTACCTTTGGTGCGTTCATTTTTGACGCATCCATGCCTTTCGGTGCGTTTTCTTTTTGACTCAATACGGTGGCTTTGTCATGATGCTGTTTTGCTCTTGACACCGCCGTTTGCCGCGTGATAGATTGCCGCCATAAGCGCGCTCCCGCCGCGCCTTTGGTCGGTCGGGGTCGGCGTGCGACAACCTTATCCCTATTCATCACTATGAAAAATAGTCTGTTTTTGCTGCCGGCTCTGCTGCCGGTGCTGATCTGCCCCGCTATGGCGGAGCTTCCCGAATGCCCCGATCTGGCTGCTGCGAAGAAGGTCGCAGCCGAGCAGAAGCGGGATATTATGTGGCTCTTCACCGGCAATGACTGGTGCCCGGCTTGCATCTATCTGGAGACAAAGATTATGAATCAGGCGGACTTCGATGCGGCCGTCGGCACGAAGCTGGTGCTGGTCAAGGAGCTCTTCCCCCGCACGCCCGAGGCTCTCAAGCAGGTGACCGACGAACAGATGGAGCGCCGCCTCCGCGATATGGACAGCATGAAGATTACCGCCCTGCCGGCGGCCGTCCTCGCGGATGAGAAGGGTTTGCCCTACGCCATTGTCCCCGGTGCCGAGCGCGATGTGGCCGGCTACGTCAAGCGTCTGGAGGAGGGTATGGCCGTGCGCGCTGCCCGCGATGCGGCTTTCGCCCGCGCGGAAGGTCTCCAAGGGCTTGAGCGTGCCAAGGCTCTTGCTGCGGCTCTGCAGACGGTGTCCGAGAATCTGCGCGGCAAGTATGTGGACGTGCTCGCCGAGATCGAGTCGCTCGACCCGCAGAATACGCTGGGCTACAACGGAATGGTGCAGCGTGCCGAGCGCGAGACTCAGCTGAAGGCGGAGTTCCGCACGATGATTGAGGGCTTCGCAGGCAAATTGTCTCCCGAAGAGCTCGCCGATTGCCGCCGCCAGATCGAGGAGTTTATGGCGGCCAATCCCGATATGTCGCCCGAGATGCTTCAGGCTTGCTATCTCCTCATTTCGGAGGGTTACGCGCTGAGCCGTGATTTTGAGAATTGCTACCTCTACGTTTGCAAGGCTCTTGAGGCGGCTCCGGATTCGCCGGTGGCCCGCAAGACGCTGGTGCCGTCCAAGCAGAATTTTGAGCAGAATATCCTGCCGCTGATTCGCGGTCAGAAGGCGGCCGAGGCTCCGGCTGATGCGCCCGCTCAGAAGTGAGTCGGCGGCGTGTTTTCGCCCTTGATGCACCCCCTTCCGCTGCTTGTCGGCGGAAGGGGGCTTTTTTGCGTTTTTCTGTTGCTATGCACCGTGCCGTATAGTATGATGAGCCCATGCGATATAAGATCGTGACCTTTCGCTGCCCGACGCCGCTGGCAACTCGGCTCGATCGGCTGGCCGAGTCGGTCGGGCGCACGCGCAATGCCCTCGTGATTGAGATGATTCGCGTGTTCGTGCAGCAGGTGCGCCGCCGTCGCGGTCGCGTGCTGCCGCGCTACAAGGTCGCCGATCTGCGCCGTTGCCCCTGCTGCCCCGAGTGGCTCGGTATCCGCGATTCTTCGCCCGACGGCGCCGAAGACGCCTGAGGAGGCCGACAGCGGCGTGCGCGGAGAAAGTGGACTGAGGAAGTGCACGGAGGAAGTGTGCGGAGGATGTGTGCGGAGGAGCGGGGCGGCGCGTTTTTGGCGTTGCTCTGTCGGGTTCGGGCTGCTATAATGCCCGCGACAATTCCGGTTTACGCTATGCAACTTAATGTAGATGTTCTGGAGAAGAAGGGGCTGAAGCTGTTTCCCGCGCCTCAGCCGGTCGGTTCGTATGTGCAGTGCATCCGCACGGGCAATTATTTGCACCTCTCGGGCGGCATTTCCGTCAATGGTGATGAGGCTTATTACGGTAAGCTGGGCCGCGAGGTGAGTGTCGAGGAGGGGCAGAAGGCCGCCGCTGCGGCGATTCTGAACCGCTTGGCCGTGATTGAGGCGGAGCTGGGCGGTTTCGACCGCCTGCGCAAGATTGTGGCTTTGAACGGTTTTGTGAACTGCACGCCCGACTTTACGGATCAGGCCAAGGTGATCAACGGGGCGTCGGATCTGCTCGTCGAGTTGTTCGGCCCGGAGGCGGCGCATTCGCGTTCGGCGGTGGGTGTCGTGAGCCTGCCGCTCGGTGTGGCGGTTGAGATCAATCTGATTGTCGAGATTGAGCCGGAGTGCAACTGCGGCTGAAGCGCGTCGGCGGTCGGCGGCTTTTTGTCGGCGACCGCCTGAAGGGAGGGGACGATGGCTTGCGTGATTCTCGGTGTCTGCGGTTCGATCGCGGCGTGCAAGGCGCCTGATGTGGCGTCGTGGCTGGTGAAGCAGGGACATGAGGTTCACTGCGTCTGTACGCCGACGGCGCTGCGCTTTGTGACGCCGCTGACGCTGATGACGCTCTCGCGCCAACCCGTGATTTCATCCTTTGAGGATGAGACGGGCTCTTGGGTTCCGGTGCATATTGATTTGGCGCGCCGCGCGGATCTGCTCGTGGTGTTGGCGGCAACGGCCAATACGCTGGCTTGCATGGCGCACGGGCTGGCTCCGAATGCGCTGACGAGTCTCTATTTGGCCAACCGCGCGCCGGTGATGATTTTCCCGGCGATGAACGGGCAGATGTGGGAACACCCGGCCACTCAGGCGAATGCGGAGACCCTGCGCCGCCGCCCGCAGCACAGCATCCTCGGCCCCGATGAGCAGGGCGTGCTGGCCTGCGGCGACGAGGGCAAGGGGCGCCTGCTGCCGCTGCCTCGGATTTTCGAGGCGCTGGAGGCGGCTCTTCGCGCTGACTGAAGCGGGCTGCCTTGCCTCGCAGAGAGGTCTTTCCCCTCATCCCCCCCCACCACCTCGGTATACTCAAGGGCGGCATCGGTTCCTGTGACCGATGCCGCCCTTGAGCGTTCTGTACGTCTGTGTTGCGGTGCGGGGGCTCAGCCCTCGCGCCGCGCGTTGTTGATGCGCTCCATGGCGTCGATGATGCGGTTGTTGACGCTGTTGCGGTGCATGTGGCCGGCCATGCGCAGGGCGTTGAGGATGGCGGTGCCGTTGGCGGAGCCGTGCGCGATGATGGAGACGCCGCCGACACCCATCAGCGGGCTGCCGCCGACGGCGTCGGCGCTCATGCGCTGCTTGATGCCGTGAAAGACTTTTCGCATGCCGAGGGCGCCGAGCATGGCGATGGGGCTTTTTTTCACGCCGGCTTTGATCCAGTGCGAGAAGGCTTTGGCGGTGGCTTCGACGGATTTGAGCAGGATGTTGCCCGTGAAGCCGTCCGTGACGGCGACGTCGAGCTCGGATTCAAAGAGGTCGTGCCCCTCGCAGTTGCCCACGAAGCGGAAGGGCAGGACGCCTTTGTCGGCGAGTTCGCGCAGCAGCCGATGCGCTTCTTTGGAGAATTCGCTGCCCTTGCAGTCTTCGGAGCCGTTGCTCATGACGCCGACGTTGGGCATCTCTCTCCGGTAGACGTAGCGGGCCATCATGGAGCTCATGACGGCGTAGCCGATGAGATGGCTGGGTTTGGCGTCCGGGTTGGCGCCGGTGTCGCTCACAAGGACGTAGCCGTGAATGCTCGGCATGGGCGAGACGATGCCCGCGCGCTCGACGCCCGGCAGCAGCCTCAGTTTGATGGTGCTGGCCGCAACGGCTGCTCCGGTGTTGCCTGCGGAGACGACGGCGTCGCAGTCGCCGCTTTTAACGAGGTCGACCGCGATGCTCATGGAGGAGTGTTTTTTTTGCCGCACGGCCATCAGACCGCTGTCTTCCATGCTGACGACTTCGGGTGCATGCACGATTTCCACCCTCTTGTCTCGGCTCAGGCCGGCTTTGTCGCAGGCGGCCTTGAGGGTGTTTTCATCGCCGACAAGGCAGAGTTTGCTCATGTCGCTCAGCTCGGCAAGGGCGAGTTTGGCCCCGTCTATGTTGATTTGCGGCGCGTTGTCGCCGCCCATGGCATCTAAGGCGAGTTTCATCGGCACAGATGGTATCAAGCGCCACAGTCTAGCATATGCAGCGTCGGTCTGTCAACGCAAAAACCGCCTCCCTACGCTCGGGAGACGGTTGAAAATTGCGTGCGTGATGCAGTGCTCGGGAGGATAGGAAGGGTCGGAGACTTAGTCCGCCAGCTTCACCACGACTTCTGCACCGCTCTGGGTCTTGTAGGTGCCGCACTGGGGGCAAGCGGTGTGGCCGGGAACGGCTGCGCCGCACTTGGGGCATTTGCCGAGTTTGGGGGCCTTCCAAGCCTGAGCGGCCAGGCGGGAGCGCTGCTTCATTTTGGACGTTCTGCGTTTCGGAGCTGCCATAGTTCTTGATCAGGTTAAGATTGTTGCTTGAGTGGGGCTGCAGCGTCACGCTTTGGGGAGTTGATCCAGAGCGTCCCAAACGCTTTTGCCACTCGGGGTGGCAGAGTTTACACCCGGTTCGGGGTCTTTGTCCAGCCTAAAATCACCAAAAGTGTCATTTAGGGGGCATTCGAGGCCGGAAATTTCGCATTTCGGGTAGGCGGGAAGGATGAGGAGGATTTCTTCGCGCAGGTCTTCGGTGAGGTCAATGGCGATTTTTCCCTTGGTGTCGTAGCTCAGGGTGAGCTCGTCGACGGTGACGGTGTAGTCGAATTCGTTCAGGCAGCGCTCGCAGCGAAAGCGAAAGGGGGCGCTGAGCTGCCCGCGCACGAGCAGTTCGGTGTCGTAGAGTCTCGCTTCGAGTTCGTAGTGCAGCGGGCCGATGCTGCGTGCGTCGGGGCCGTCGAGCTCAAAGAGGGCGCCGTCGGCGTCGCCGATGAGCTTGAGGCCGTCTTCGGGGAAGTCTTCGAGGGGGATGCGGACGTGGCTCTCCATGCGCTCTACGATACCGCTTGGGCTTCGCTTTGGCAAGCGCTTTTTGGAGGGCGGGGCTTCATGCCGGGCGTTGGGGCGGGGGAGGGCGTGCGCCGGGCTGCGGCGTTGAGGGAGACGGCGCTGTTATGCCCCTTGGCTTCGCGCAGGGCTCGCGGCTCGGCCAATCGCGTTTCCGTTGCTTGTGGCTCAGTCGGTGCTGATGAGAACGGGGGTGCCGATGGGGGTGAGCTCGTAGAGTTCGGCGATGGCTTCGGGGGACATGCGGATGCAGCCGTGCGAGGCCGGGCTGCCGAGCTGCTCGGTGTGTGCGGTGCCGTGGATGTAGATGCAGCGCGCCAAGGTGTTGGCGTTGGCGGGGTCTTGCCCGTCGAGGGTGAGGATGCGCGCGAGGATGGCGTCGCCGCTGCGGTTGTCGCTTTCTTTGCCGCTGAGCAGGCCGACGGGCAGTCTGCCCCTGAAGCAGGTTTGCAGGGGGGCGTTTTCGCCGTGTTTGCTGCGGATGCTGAAGTGCCCGGTGGGGGTGCGCCCCGAGCCGTCTTCAAAGCCGATGCCGGCGGCTCCGCTTGAGATGGGGGCGCTGAAGGGGCGCGGGCCGTCGATGAGTTCGAGCAGCTGGCGTTGGAGGTGGATGGCGAGGTGCATGGGGCGGTGGCGTCGCCGTGTTGGCGGGCGGCTCAGTCGCCGATGAGGATGCGGGCGATGTCGGCGGCGGCGTCGGGGCGCGCGAGGGAGCGCATGGCTGCTTCCATGGCGGCGCGTTTGTCTGGGTTGCCGATGTTGTCGTGCACGAAGTGGTGGACGGTGTCGGTGTTCAGCTCGCTCTGCCGGCAGAGGATGGCGCCGCCGGCTTCGGCAAAGACGCGGGCGTTGGCGCTTTGGTGGTCGTCGGCGGCGTAGGGGTAGGGGACGAGCAGGCAGGCTTTGCCGAGCATGGAGAGCTCGGTGAGGGTGGAGGCGCCGGAGCGGGCGATGACGCCGTCGGCGGCGGCGTAGGCCGAGGCCATGTCGGCGCAGAAGCCGGTGACGCGGATGTTGGGGGCTCCGTCGGCGAGGGCGTTGACGCGTTCGTAGTCGAGGCGCCCGGCGATGACGTAATAGAGGCTGTCGGGGTCGGCTTTGGCTGCCTGAATGAGCAGGCTGTTGAGGTTGCGCGCACCCTGGGAGCCGCCGGTGACGAGGATGACGCGCCCCTGCTCGGGCAGGCCGAGCCGGCGCCGCGCTTCGTCGCGGGTCGGCAGGTGCAGGAGTTCGTCGCGCACGGGGGTGCCGGTGACGCGGCAGACGGATTTCGGAAACCAGGCGGCAGCTTCTTTTAGCCCGACGAAGACTTCGGTGCACCAGCGCGCGATGAGGCGGTTGGCTCGCCCGGGGAGGGCGTTGGAGTCGTGTACGTAGGTGCGAAGGCCCAGTGAGCGGCCGGCTCTGATGGGAGCCAGGGAGGTGAAGCCGCCCATGCCGAGGACGACGTCGGCTTTCACGTCGCGCAGGATGCGCCGACAGCGGATGTAGCCGGTGAGCAGGCGCCACAGGAAGCCCGGGGTGCGCAGGGAGAGCAGGGGGGGCTTGGCAATGGCGGGGATGGTGCGGAAGTCGAGTTGCCCGTATTTCTGCGAGGCTTCGGCGTCGACGCTTTTGCGCGAGATGAGCAGCAGGGGGCGGTGCCCGAGTTGCCGGAGTTGTTCGGCGACGGCGATGCCGGGGAAGAGGTGCCCGCCGGTGCCGCCGCAGGCGATGACGATGCTGAGGGAGGAGTGACTCATGGGCGCGTATTGTTGAGGAGTTGGCGCAGCGGCCAATAGCTGCTGCGTATGGCGGGGGTGTGCCGCTGGACGCTGGTGATCAGACCGATGGCGGCGATGGTCATGATGAGGTTGGTGCCGCCGTAGCTGATGAAGGGGAGGGGCAGGCCGGTGTTGGGCAGGATGGAGGTGACGACCATCATGTTGAGGGCCGCCGGCCAGAAGATGATGCAGACGAGGCCCGTGGCCAGCAGCCGCCCGAAGGTCTCCTCCATCTTGAGCGCGATGATGAGGCCGCAGGTGGTCATGACGGTGAAGAGCAGGACGATGCCCAAGGTGCCGACGAGTCCCCATTCTTCGCCGATGGCGGCGAAGATGAAGTCGGTGTGGGCAAAGGGCAGTTTGCCGTATTTGTAGATGCCTTCGCCGAGACCGACGCCCGTGGAGCCGCCGCGGGCAAAGGAGAGCATGGCTATCCATTGCTGGGCGCCGGCTCCCTGACTGTAGGCTTGCGGGTCGAGCCAAGCGTAGATGCGCTCCATGCGGTTGTCGTTGGCGGTGGTCATGGAGATGAGCACGAGCGCACCGATGATGATGGAGTAGACGAGCAGCCACCAGCGCGCGCCGGCGACGAACATGAGGCAGAAGCCTGTCATCGCCAGCGCGGCGGCGGTGCCCATGTCTTTCTCAAAGAGGATGAGCAGCAGCGGGATGCCGAAGAGCATGCCGGGGATGGCGAAGCCGCGCCAGAAGGTGCCGCTCATTTCGCGGTGCGTGGTGTACCAGTGCGCCATGATGAGCACGAGGCAGATCTTGGCCAGTTCGCTGGGCTGGAAGCGCAGGCCGAGGTTGATCCAGCGGTGCTCGCCGTTGAGTTCGACGCGGAATCCCGGCACGTAGCAGAGGATGAGCAACACGACGCTCACGCCGTAGATGAGCCACGCGTAGTTGCGCAGGCGGTGGTAGTCGAAGCTGCCGATCATGACGGCAAAGACGATGCCCAGCAGCGCAAAGAGCGATTGCTTCCAGATGAAGGTTTCCGGCGATTCGTCGGGCTGCATCGCCGCGCAGAGTCCCGTGCTGGCGACCATCACCAGCCCCAGAACGAGCAGGGCGATGAAGGAGATCCACAGGGTGGTGATGCACAGGCGCGAGTTCATGGGCGGCAGAGGAGCAGGGCGGGGAAATCAGGGGAGTTTGATTTTTTGGCCGATTCGGATCTTGGAGGGATCTTTGATGTTGTTGAGTTTCTGGAGGGCGCTGACGGTGGTGCCGTATTTCCTGGCGATGCCGCCGAGGGTTTCGCCCTTTTTGACGACGTGCGTCTTGCCGCTTTCAGCGGGTTTGTCGGGGGTGACGGCGGGTGCGACGGTGCCGTCTTTATCGGGGATGATGAGGTAGTCGCCGACGTTGATGGCGATCCCTCGCAGTCCGTTCGCTTTTTGGATGGCTGCGACGCTGACGCCGTATTGCTTGGAGAGTTTGGAGAGCGAGTCACCGGTTTTGACGTGGTGCTGCTGCGGGCGCTTATCGGCCGTGTCGGCGCGGTTGCCGGACGCAGCGCTGTCGTTGCGGGCGATGACCGGGGCGGGGTCTTCGGCGACGTCTTCGGCTTCGTCGTCAAGGGCGGTGTTGGCGCCGGTGATGTGGGTGGTGGAGGCGGTGGCCGGGGAGGTGGCGGGTGCGGCGGGTGCGGCGGGTGTTGCCGGGGTGCTCTCGGTGTCGAGGCTCAGGTCGATTTGGGTGTCGATGATGCCTGCGTCGGCCGTGCTGCTTGCGGGCTGTGCGGCGAGGTTGGGCGGGGGTTCATCGAGGGCTTTGTTTTCCGAGACGGGGGTGCCGTAGTTGTGCGAGAGGTCGTCGCGCAGCAGGACGCCGACGATGATGAGGATGTGCACGACGAGCAGCGCGACGATGATGCGCACGACGGTGTTGCTCTTGATGGTGTCTTGCGGCAGGCCGACTTCGGAGCGGTAGAGCATGGACATGAATTGCTTGCCCAAGCGCTTGCGCGGCTTGCTGCGGCCGAGGCGGGTGTCGTTGAAGTCTGTGTTGTTGTTGGTCATGGGGTTGAGTGTGTTTTTCGGTGAAAAGGTTCGGGGCCGGGTGGTTCAGAGGTTGAGGGTGCGGCGGACGGCGTTGCGGAAGCATTCGCCGCGCTGGACGTAGCCGCTGAATTGATCGAAGGAGGAGGTGCCCGGTGAGAAGAGGACGACGTCGCCGCGCTGCGCGTTGCGGTGGGCCAGCGCGACGGCTTCGTCGACGGTTTCGCAGCGCAGGCTGCGGCAGACGGGGCTGAAGGTGTCGATGAGTTGGTCGGCGATTTGGCCGAAGCAGATGCAGAGCCGGGCTTTTTGCGCGAGCATGGGGTTGATGGCGTGGTAGTCGAGCCCTTTGTCCTTGCCTCCGGCGATGAGGATGATGGGGCGGGTCTGCGAGCGCACGGCGGCTTCGGTGGAGTGCAGGTTGGTGCTCTTGGAGTCGTTGAGCCAGAGGACGCCGTCGATTTCCGCAACGGTTTCGCAGCGGTGGCCGGGCGGGCAGAAGTCGCGCACGCCGGCGGCTATGGCGTCGTCGCTCAGGCCGACGGCTCGGCAGGCGAGGGTGGCGGCCATGGTGTTTTCCGCGTTGTGGGCTTGCTCCATGGCGGTGCCGCGAAGGGGGATGAGGACTTGGCCGCGCTCCATGATGCAGCCGTCCCGGTAGTAGAGTTGCCCTGAGCCGGTGACGGAGGAGAAGCCGATGCGGCGGGGGACGAGGCCGGGGAGTTGCTCGCCTTCGCGCACGATGGCGTATTGGTCGGCGCTCATGTTTTCAAAGAGGCGACGCTTGGCGTTGTAGTAGTCGTCGACGCTGCGGTAGCGATCCATGTGGTCGGGCGCGAAGTTGAGCCAGATGGCGACTTCGGGGCGGAAGTTGACGATGGTTTCGAGCTGGAAGGAGGAGATTTCGAGCACGGCAAACTCGGGGGCGGGGTCGGACAGGGCGACTTCGGAGAGGGGGTAGCCGTAGTTGCCGCAGGCTTTGGCGCTGTGCCCGGCTTGGGTGAGGATGTGCTCGATGAGGGCGGTGGTGGTGGTTTTGCCGTTGGTGCCGGTGATGGCGATGATGCGGCCGCCGTAGTAGTGGTAGGCGAGTTCGGTTTCGCCGATGAGCGGGGCGCCGGCGCAGCAGAAGGAGAGGGTCCAGGGGATGTCGGCTTCGATGCCGGGGGAGATGACGACGAGGTTGGCGGCGTAGGCGCGGGCGTCGCTTTCGGTGGCGCCGGGGCAGCAGCGGATGGCAGGGTCGCTGCAGACGGCCTTGGGGTTGGCGTCGAAGATGCAGGCGTCGGCGGCTCCTTTGGCGAGGGCGAGGCGGGCGGCGCTGATGCCGCTGCGTCCGCAGCCGAGGATGGCGACTTTTTTACCGTTGAGGTTCATGGTAGGGTGCCGAGAGGGGGGGGAGGGGTTGAGGGAGGGGAGGGAATGCGTGAAAGGGGCGGCCGGCGGGGAATCAGGGGCGGGCGGCAAGGAGGTTGATGAGGTCGGCCGCCGCGATGAGGGAGCCGAGCAGGGCGAGGGTGAGCGCGACGATCCAGAAGCGCACGCAGACTTGCGTTTCGCTCCAACCTCCTTTTTCAAAGTGGTGGTGGATGGGCGCCATGCGGAAGAAGCGCCGCCCTTCGCCGTATTTCTTGCGGGTGTATTTGAACCAGCCGACTTGAATCATGACGGAGAGGGCTTCCGCGACGAAGACGCCGCCGATGATGAGCAGCAGGATTTCGCTGTGCATGCAGACGGCGACGGTGCCGAGGGCGCCGCCGAGGGCGAGCGAGCCGGTGTCGCCCATGAAGACTTTGGCGGGGTAACAGTTGAAGAGCAGGAAGCCCATGCAGGCCGAGACGATGAGCAGCAGGAAGGGGGTGAGCCCGGTGAGGAGGGCTGCGGGCATGAGGGTGAAGGCGAGGGCGGCGATGATCATGCAGCCCGAGGCGAGGCCGTCAAGGCCGTCGGTGAGGTTGACGGCGTTGGAGCTGCCGATGATGACGAGCATGACGAAGGGGATGTAGAGCAGGCCGAGGTCGATGTCGCCGCAGAAGGGGATGTGCAGGCTGCCGTAGCCCGGGGCGCCGTAGTAGAGGTAGCAGCCGACGCCGAGGGCGGCGAGGGCTTGGAGGGCGATTTTGAAGCGGCCGCTGACGCCGTCGGTGTTGTGGCGGGTGATTTTGGCGTAGTCGTCGAGGAAGCCGAGGAAGGCGGTGACGCAGGTGACGAGCAGGCAGCACTGCACGGTGGGCAGGCTCAGGTCGCAGAAGCACAGGCTGCCGATGATGACCAGCCCGATGAGCATGATGCCGCCCATGGTGGGGGTGCCGATTTTGCCCTGATGCGCGGGGGCGTTGATGTTTTCATGGGCTTGGCGGATGGGTTGCCCGGCTTTCAGGGCCCGCAGCGCGGCGATGAGCCGAGGGCCGATGAGCATCGAGGCGATGAGCGGCAGCAGGATGCAGAGCAGCGGCGTGAGGAGGTTTTCAAAGGGGTGCGGGATCATGGGGGGCGAGAGAGGGTGAGGCGTGGGAGGAGATGAAAGGGGGATGAGGGAGGGATGGGGGAGGGATGAGGGAGGGATGAGGGAGGGATGAGGGGGATGAGGGGGATGAGGGGGATGAGGGGATGAGGGGGATGCGTCAGTCTTTGAGGCCGGGGAAGAGTTCGTACATGCTGCGCTCCATGCCGGCGGAGCGCGAGCCCTTGAAGAGCAGGGCATCGCCGGGCTGCATGAGCTGCCGCAGGGCAGCGGCGGCTTCGGCCGGGGTCTGCACGAGCAGGGCCGGGATGCGCTCGGCCGCGGAGGAGCAGAGGGCGAGGGTTTCCGGGCATTCGGGGCCGACGACGACGACGGCGGCGTAGCCGAGGCCGGCGGCGCACCAGCCCATGTCGGCGTGGGCGGCGATGCCGCTTTCGCCCAGCTCGCCCATTTTGCCCAGGACGGCGATGCGGCGCTTGGGGCCGCGCAGGGCTGCGACGGTTTCGAGGGCGGCTTTCATGCTCTCGGGGTTGGCGTTGTAGCTGTCGTCGATGACGGTGTAGCCGTCGATTTCGCGGCAGGCGAGGCGCCCGCGGGTGAGGGTGGTGCTGCTGAGGCCGGCGGCGATTTGTTCGAGGCTGCAGCCGAGTTTCCATCCGGCGGCGGCAGCCAACAGGCTGTTGCTGACCATATGGGCGCCGGGGACGGGGAGGGCGATGTCGATTTCGCCGAGCTCGTCGATGTGGAGGGTGTAGCGGCTGCCGTGTGCGCTGCTGCGCAGGTTGAGGGCTCGCACGGCGGAGTCGTGCCGCCCGACGGGAAGGGGGTGAGCGCGTGTTTCCGAGGCGATGAGATCGGCGAAGTCGTCGCCGGTCGGGTAGATCATGTAGCCGTCGCTCGGCAGGCTGCGGGCAACGGTGCATTTTTCATGCGCGATGGCTTCGCGCGAGCCGAGGTGCTCCATGTGCGCCGAGCCGATGGTGGTGATGATGCCGATGTGCGGCTGCGTCATGGCGCAGAGCGGGGCGAGTTCTCCGGCGTGGTTCATGCCCATTTCCCACACGGCGACTTCGGTGCCCTTTTCGGTGCCGAGGATGCTCAGCGGTACGCCGATGTGGTTGTTGAGGTTGCCCTTGGTGGCGACGGTGCGGTATTTTTGGGACAGGACGGCGGCGCACATGTCCTTGGTGCTGGTTTTGCCGCTCGATCCGGTCAGCCCGATGACGCGGATGGGGTCGAGCTGCCCGCGCCACCAACGCGCGAGGGCTTGCAGGGCGGCGAGCGTGTCGCGCACGAGGATGACGGCGGCTCCCGGGGCAAAGTCCTGCTCGGGGCTTCCGGCTTCGCCGCAGAGGTGGGAGATGATGACGGCGGCAGCCCCGCGGCGCGTGGCTTCGGCGGCGAATCGGTTGCCGTCAAAGCGCTCGCCCGTCAGGGCGATGAAGAGGCAACCGTCGGTGATGCAGTGGCTGTCGGTCGTCAGTCCGGCGCTGACGCTGCGCTCTGCGGGGCGCAAAAGTTCGCCGCCGCAGGCTTCAAGCAGTTCGCTGGTGCTCACGTGGGTCATGGTTCCGATGCCGGGGGGGGAAAAAAGGGGTGGTGCGGTTCAGAGGTTGTTTTTGCGGCGCGGGTTGAGGCGCTCGGAGGGGACGCTGCGGCCTTCGGGGTTTTTCTCCCGGTAGTAGGCGCGCACGACTTCGGCGTCGCTGAAGTGGATGGTTTCATCGGCGAAGATCTGGTAGTCTTCGTGCCCCTTGCCGGCGATGAGCACGACGTCGCCCGGGCGGGCGATGTCGAGTGCGGCGCGGATGGCTTCGGCTCGGTCGGTGATGCGGTGTTGCTTGTCGCGCGGGATGCCGGGCATGATTTCGTCGATGATGGCTTCGGGGTCTTCGCTGCGCGGGTTGTCGCTGGTGACGAGGCAGAGGTCGCTGTGGCGTGCGGCGGCGGCTCCCATGAGGGGGCGTTTGGTGCGGTCGCGGTCGCCGCCGCAGCCGAAGACGGTGATGAGTCTTCCGTTGCGGCAGAGCTCTTTCATCGTGCGGCAGACGTTCTCAACGGCGTCGGGTGTGTGGGCGTAGTCGACGAAACACTGCACGTTGTTTTCGCTGGCCACGAGTTCGAGACGCCCGGGCACCTGCGGCGACTGGGCGAGGCAGCTGATGGCGTCGCGCAGGCTGACGCCGGCGCTGACGGTGCCCGCGAGAGCCGCCAGACTGTTGGAGATGTTGAAGGCTCCGATGAGGGGCGTGCGCACGAGGTAGCTGCGCCCCTGATAGATGAGCTCATACTGGCTGCCCTTGAGCGACAGGAGCTTCGGCTCGATGCGAAAATCGGCATCGGGCGAGCTCCCGTAGGTGCGCACGCGCATCAGCGGGGCGATTTCTTCGGCGAGGCGCCGCCCGTAGGGGTCGTCGATGTTGATGACGGCGGTGGCTTTGCGGTCTCCCGAGGCGGCCATGTCGGTAAAGAGCAGTTTTTTGGCCCGGTAGTACTCCTCCATGCTGTGATGGAAGTCGAGGTGGTCTTGCGTGAGGTTGGTGAAGATGCCGACGCGGAAGTTGGTGCCGGCGGTGCGCTTTTGCACCAGAGCGTGGCTTGAGACTTCGATGGCGCAGGCGTGGCAGCCGTTGCGCACCATGTCGGCCAGCATGCTTTGCAGTTCGGCGGCTCCGGGCGTGGTGTTGTGCGAGTTGCGGCGCGTGTTGCCGTCATCATACCGAATGGTGCCGATGAGCCCGGCGCGCTGCCAGGTGCTGCGGAAGATGGCGTTGCAGAGGTAGCTGATGGTGGTTTTGCCGTTGGTGCCGGTGACGCCCAGCATGACGAGACTGCGGCTCGGGAAGCCGTGCCATGCGCTCATCAGCAGGCCGTTGGCGAGGTGCGTGTCGCTCACCTGCACCCAGAGCAGATCGCCGTTTTGCCGCTCGGGGGGGCAGGGCGTCTCGGCGACGATGGCGCGGGCACCGGCTGCGATGGCGCCGGGGATGGCGTCGTGCCCGTCAAAGCTGCTCCCTCGCACGGCGATGAAACAGCTGCCGGGGATGACGCGGCGGCTGTCGTCGGTGAGCAGGGAGAGGGGCTTGCGGAGTTTGCCGCTGATGCGGGCATCAGGGAGAACGTCGAAGAGCTGCTTGTTTTGCATGGTCGTGGAGGCGCGGGGGGAGGGTGTGGCGATGTTCAGCGGGTCTTGCGGTTCGGGCGACGGCTGCCGGCGGTCGCTTTGGGGGCTGATTCGGGCTTCGGTTCATCGGCGAGTTTCTTTTCCGCCAGATATTTCTCGTAGGCAGCGGGGTCGGAAGGCTCGATGTTGAGGACGTTGATGATGCGCTCGGCCGCTGCTCGGAAGATGGGGGCGGCCACGGTGCCGCCGCCGGGGTTGCAGTCGGTCGGGTGCGGTTCGTCGATGACGGTCATGATGACCACGCGCGGGTTGTCCACCGGGAGGATGCCCGCAAAGGAGACGGTGTAGAGCCCTTCATAGTAGCCGCCGCGCGGCTTGACTTTCTTGGCGGTGCCGGTCTTGCCGCCGATGCGGAAACCGGGGATGGCGGCACGGGTGGCCGTGCCGTTGTCTCCGGCTTTTTTCTCGGTGACGGATTCGAGCGCCATGAGCAGGTCTTTGGCGACTTTCTCTTTGATGACGCGCTGCTCGACGACGGGCGGGCAGTCGTCGTAGATGCTGCCGTCGGCCGCGATGATTTTGTCGATGAGGCGCGGCTTCATGCGCACGCCGCCGTTGGCGATGGTGGCGTAGACCATGGCCATGTGCAGCGGCGACACGGAGACGGAGTAGCCGTAGGCGATGCGCGAGAAGTTGACGATGTTGTTGCCGTCAGCCACGAGGCAGGCTCCGCCGCTGGGCAGGTCGATGCGCGCGGGTTTGGTCAGCCCGAAGGCCTCCAGATAGGGCTTGTAGCGCGGCCAGCGCACGCTCAGCGCAATCTGAGCCGCGCCCGGGTTGCTCGATTTCTTGAGCACTTCCCAGACTTGCCTCATGCCGTAGTTGCGGACGTCGTGGATGACGCTGCTGCCGTAGCCGACGCTGAAGGGATTGCAGTTGACGGTGCTGTGTATGCCCATGACTCCTTGGTCAAGCGCGGCGCCCACGGTGATGACTTTGAAGGTCGAGCCCGGTTCGTAGCGCGCTTGGCAGGCGTAGTTGAAGTCGCCGGTGACGATGTGCCCTTGCTTGTCCTTGAGGGTGCCGCGATCAAACTTGCCTTCGTGGGTGATGACCTGTTTGGTGTTGAGGTCAAAGGCGGGGCGGCTGACCATGGCGAGGATGTCGCCGGTGTGCGGATCGACGGCGATCATGCAGCCGCCCACGGCTCGGAAGTGTCGCAGCCCTTTGTCGAGCTCCTGTTCGAGGATGGTCTGCAGGCGCATGTCGATGGTGAGCCGGAGGTTCAGCCCGTGTTTTGGGGGCATGTAGCGATCGTCTTCATTGGGCAGCACCTGTCCGCGGGGGTTGTGGCGGTACTCGCAGAAGCCGTTGACGCCGGTCAGGTAGCTGTCCTTGGTGGCCTCCACGCCGCTGCATCCGTGGTTCTCGTGGTTGACGTAGCCGAGGACGTGGCAGAGCATTTCGGGCATGATGTAGCTGCGCCGCAGCTCGGATTCGATGACGATGCCGCGGACGTGCGCCTGCTTGAGGGCGCGGCGCAGTTGCTCCGCCGTTTCGGGGTTGAGGTTGCGCGCCAGAATGATGTCGTAGCGCAGTCTCTTGACGGGCTCGCCTTTGGCGCGGGCTTCGGCGTTGTATTGCTCGGTCTCACGCTGCGCGATGCGCTCGATGATGTCCTCGCGCGTCAGGTAGCTGTGCGTGCCGCCTGAGCCGCTGCCGTCGGCCTGCTCGTTGCCGTCCTTGTCATCGCTGTCGTCGGTGTCGGCTTCGCTGCGCGAGAGATAGGGATAGAGGATGTCGGCCACCAGACGGTCGTGGGCAGCGTAGTATTGCTCGAGGATGGCGGGGTCGTAGCTGAGGCGGCGCAGGGTTTCGGGGTCGTCGGCTTTGTGGAGGCGGCGCAGCTCGGCTTTCTCTTCGGGCGAAAGATCGCGCACGGCGTTGTCGAGCAGTTTGTTGCGATATTTGCTGTAGAGGCGGCCCCGGTTTTTCTCGTCGGCGGCGTCCCATTCCGGATCATGACTGGCCAGGTTGTAGGCCAGACCGTCGACGACGACGTTGAGCTCGCGGAGGTGGTAGCGGTTGGCCTTGACGGTGGCGCTGCTGATGTTGTTGGTGAGGACTTCTTCGTTGCGATCCATGATGAGACCGCGCTGCGCCGGAATGATGTCGCGCTCGATCATTGCGTCGGCCGCGATGCGGCTGCGCTCGTCGCTTTCCACGACGTGCAGCTGAATCAGCTTCCAAGAGATGCAGAAGCTGATGAAGAAGATGACCATGACCAAAAAGAGGCAGCGGGTCGTGAAGGGGATTTTGGTCTTCATGGCGTTATCCGCAGTTCTGTGTTGGCGCTGAGTCTCTCGCGGCTTGCGGGCGCGTCGGCGACGATGATCTGGCTGCGTTCGATGTCCCGCAGTTCGGAGTGCGCGGCGATGAGGCGCTCGCGCATGATCCAGCGGTTGGTCATGGCGTTGGCCTGAGCGCGGTACTGGCTGGCATTGAGGTTGGCTATCGCAACGGCCTGTTGAAGTTTGTGGATTTCCGTGCGTTCGAGCATTTGCTCGTGTTTGAGAAAGGCGTAGACGATGCCGCAGCAGCTCAGCAGCAGGCCGGCCGCAACCATCCAGATCATCGCGGGATACGAGATGCGGGCCTGAAAGCGTGTGGAGGATCGGTGGTGTGACATGTCGGTGCTCAGCTGCCGATGAGAGAGTGCGCGGCGGTTGGAGTTAAAGCTTTTCGATCACGCGCAGCTTGGCGCTGCGCGCTCGAGGGTTGCGCTTCAGTTCGTCGTCGCCCGCAGTGACGGGGCGGCGAAAGACGAGTTTGGCGCTGTAGTCCGGGTTGGGGCGGGGAGCCGGCCACTCGGGTCGGTCGATTTCCGCCTTGGTGACGCGCTCAAAGAAGCGCTTGACGGCGCGGTCTTCGAGGCTGTGGAAGGTGATGACGGCGAAGCGACCCCCGCTGCGCAGCAGGCTCAGGCCCGTGCGGAGAAGCTCGTCGAGCGCGCCCAGCTCGTCATTGACGGCGATGCGCAGGGCCTGAAAGCTGCGCGTGGCCGGATGCTGCCGCCCCTTGCGCGGCAGCACGTCGGCAATGAGGTCGGCGAGCTGCTTGGTCGTGGTGATGGGGCTTTGCTCGCGGCGCCGGACGATGCGCCGAGCAATGGCTCGCGCGGCGTGCTCTTCGCCGTATTCGCGGAGGATGTCGGCCAGCTCGCTCTCGGAGGCTTGGTTGACGATGTCGGCGGCGCAGCGCGGGTTTTCGGGGTTCATGCGCATGTCCAGCGGGCCGTCGTTCAGAAAGGAGAAGCCGCGCTCGGGGCAATCGACCTGGGGCGAGGAGATGCCGATGTCGGCCAACAGACCGTCGACGCTCGCCACGCCGCGCTCGCGCAGCAGCTCAACGGCATTGCGGAAGTTTCCGGCGATGACGTGCAGGCGCTCTCCGTAGGCCGCCAGACGTTTGCGTGCGGCACGGCGCGCAGCGGGATCCTGATCGATGCCCCAGACTTCGGCTCCCGCAGCCAGCAGGCGTTCGCTGTGCCCGCCGCCGCCGAGCGTCGCATCGACGAAAACCCGCCCGGGAGCGGGCGCCAGCGCATCGACGGCTTCCTGAGCCAGCACGGTGACGTGGTGAAAGGCGGGTTCGGCCGCGCTTGCCTCCTCGTCGGGGGCATCGTTGAGCCCGAGTTCATCCTGCTCGGCGGCTTCGCGTCGGCAGGCCTCCTGCAGCCGTGCCGCATCCTCGCGGCTGAGCGCTTCGATGACGCGCTCGGCTCCGGGCGTGAAGGGCAGGGCGGCTGCCCAGCGCTGAATCGCGGCGTCGAGGCTCTCCTCATCGGTGTTCAGGTCGCAGAGAATCTCGGCCGAGCAGGCACTCAGGCGGCAGGCCAGCACGCGCTCATCGCCGCGCAGAGCCTCGGGCAAGGCGGCGGGGGCGTCGCTGCGTCGCTGCTCCGCGGCGGCGGCCAGAGGCTCGTCAATGCTGCTGCGGGTGAGCTCGGCCAGCTGCTGCGTCAGCTCCGCGAGCTTGCCGCGCGAGCCCTTGATGCCGGCATCGCGCATGGCCGCGAGAAGCTCTCGCCTGCGCGCGCGCCAAAAAAACAGCCCCTCCGGGCTCAGGGCAGACTCCTCCCAGAGCAGAACACGGTAGCAGAGGCCGACCGCTTGTCGGCGGCCGACGCATGCCTTGGTGGCGGGCGCGATCATGAGAGGATGTGGAAGATTTGATCAAGCCCAAGTTTGTCAATGGCCTCCTGACTGTTGCTGGCTGCGAAGTCCGCCGGCTCCCAGATCTCGAAGTAACTGCCGCGTCCGACAATCACCGCCGTTTCCCGAAGTTTGAGACGATCGCGCTGCTGCTTGGGTATCAGCAGTTTGCCCTGATTGCTCACCTCGGCCTCCAGACAGCGGCCGGTGATGATGCCGATGTAGCGGTCGATGTCGCCCGGGTTGGCGCCCGTGGCTTCGGCCTGTGCGCGGACGGTGGCCATCTTGGCCTCGAAACCGTCGCGGGTGTAACATTTGATGATCGGGTAACCGTCGCTGCTCGACTCGATGAGTCTCAGTGTCGGATCCTGCGCGACGCGCCAGTTCGCCGGAATCGCCACTCGACTCTTGGGATCCAGCTTGTGCGTCACGTTGCCGGTAAACAACACTGTAGACACTCCACCCATAATTCACCTGTCTGCACATTAGTACACCCCAATACACTTCGAAAGTCAAACGAATTTTTCTAAATAAGTTGATTTTATGCTTACTGTGCTCCGAATCGGGCTTCCGGCGCCCGGCGGGGCTGCGTCGACCTCCTTTTCCGCGCCGGGCCGAGAGAGGCGCAGACGCAGGCTTTCGGGGCGTGCGGCGCCCCCGAGGCCCGAGGGCGGGCAAAGGCTGCGACTCTTGCTCTCCGTTGGTTGAATGCCAGTGCATTGCGTGCGCTGGTCGGCGCGGCTCGCCACGCGGCGTCCGCTGCGGGGCGGCGATGCACATGCCCCACTGCGGGCCGAAGTGAGGGGCGGAGCGCTCGGGGGTATTGAAGTGTACCGACGGCGGCGTCGCGCGCGGAAAGGCGGAGGGCGGGCGGGGATACTTATGCCCCGGGGAGGTCGCGAGCGTCGAAGGCGACGATTTTTTCAATAATGCGGCGCGCGGCGTCGGCGTCGCGGCGGCGCATGGCAGACAGCAGCTCGTCGTGCAGCGCGAGGGCCTCCGGCTCGTACTGCCGCTCCCTCAGCGTGCTCGTGAAGTGCTGGCTGAGGTAGCGCGCGATGACGCGGTAGATCTGGCAGAGAATCGGATTGCGCGTGGCGGCGGCGACGCAGGTGTGAAAGGCCATGTCGGCCTCAATGCCGTCGCCCTCGCGCTGCTTACAGCGTTGCAGAGCCTCCTGCATGCGGTCGAGGTCCTCGTCGTTGCGGTTTTGCGCGGCGAGCGCCACGACGGCCTTCTCGATGGCGAGACGCGCCTCGAGAATGCGGCTCAGGTCGGCTTGCTGCAAGCGGTGAGCCAGCGCCGCGTCGAGCCGATCGGCGGCGGTCACGTAGGTGCCGTCCCCGGGGCGCGCCATCAGCATCCCCGCGTGTATCAGCCCTTGCACGGCCTCGCGCAGCGTATTGTGACTTACGCCGAAGTGCCGGATGAGCTCGGGCTCGGGCGGTATGCGCTGCCCCACCTGCCATTGCCCCGAGCGGATGTACTCCTCCATCTGCTCGCGCACGCGGTGCGCCAGCGAGCGACGGCGCGGGGCGGCGGGAGGCGTGCACGGGGCGGCGACCGTCTCGGCATCGGCTCGGGCGTTTCCGGCGGTGGCGGCGTCGGGCTGCATGTGTTTTCTCTGCCCCATCAGTCGATAACCGTCCAGAGGCGCCCGTTGGAGGCGCGGATGAGGCGGATGGGCAGCTCGAAGGCCTCGCGGAGGTTGGCTTCCGTCAGCACCTCGTCGCGCCGACCGTAGCGGATGATTTCGCCGTGGCGCAGAATCATACCGCAGTCGAAGTCCGGCAGGATATCCTCGATGCGCTGGGTGATGAAGATGATCGTGAGCTCGGGGCGCGATTGCGCCAGCTCGGCGATGGTGGCGAGCAGAAACTCGCGCCCTGCGATATCGAGATAAACGCTCGGCTCATCGAGAATCATCAGCTCCGGATTCGTCATGAGTGCGCGGGCGATGAGCACCTTGACCTGCTCGCCGGAACTCATCGTGCTCACCGGGCGATCCGCCAGCGCTTGCGCCCGCAGCGAGGCGAGCAGAGCCGCCGCCTTCTGCTCCTCCTCCGGCGTCGGCGTGCGGAAGAGACCAATCGTCGCATCCGGGCCGGAGAGCACCATCTCGCGCCCGGTCCACTCGCGGTCGGAGAGCAGCCACTGGTGCATCAGCGGACTGACCCAAGCAATGCGCTTGCGCAGCTCGCGCAGGTTGATCGTGCCGAAGCGATGCCCGAGCACCTCCACCTTCGCCCCGTAGAGCGGCCACGCGTAGCCGAGCAGCATGCGCACCAGCGTCGTTTTGCCCGCACCGTTGGCGCCGAGAATAAAGCAGCGCTCACCGCGCTTCACCTGCCAGTTGATGTCGTGCAGAATCTCGCGCCCGGACAGGAAGAGACGCGCCTTTTCAATGCGAATCACGCAATCATCCGCGGCGGCAGGAGCGGCGGCAGCATTATCGGAAGGGGCAGCCGCGGCGGGTTTCGCAGCCGCAGAGGCTGCGGGGGAATCGGTCTTCGGAGAATCAGGGCTCATGGCAATCACCGCAGGAAGCGGGGAAGGGGGTAAGAGGGGAAAAGGGGAGAAAGCGGGAAAAACGACGGAGCGGAGGCCGGAGGGCAAACAAGGCGGGCACACGGAGCCTCCGGCCCGTGTGCCCGCGAATAGCAGCCGAAAATCAGTTGCGCTCGAACAGCGAGCGAATCTTCTTGCCGACAATCTCAACCGGGTGCTCGGCAAGAGCATCGCGCTTCGCCTTCAGATTCGGCGCGCCCTTGGCGGCCTCCTCAAGCCAGACGCGGGCAAACTCGCCGCTCTCGATGCGCTTGAGAGACTCCTTCATCTTCGCCTTGACCTCCGGGCCGAGAATCTGCGGGCCGTTGTAGTACTCGCCGAACTCGGCGGTGTTCGAGATCACGGCATTCATGCGCTGGATGCCGCCGTTGTAGATCAGATCCACAATCAGCTTCGCCTCGTGCACGCACTCAAAGTAAGCCATCTCGGCCGGATAACCCGCCTCGATAAGCGTCTCAAAGCCGTACTTCATCAGGTCGACCAGACCGCCGCAAAGCACGTTCTGCTCGCCGAAGAGATCCTCGTAAGTCTCCTGAGCCATCGTGCACTCAAGCACACCGCCGCGCGTCAGACCCTCGGCCTTCGCAATGGCCAGAGCCACCTCGCGAGCCTTGCCGCTCGGATTCTGGAAAACGGCGATGAGGCCGGGGCAGCCGAAGCCCTCCTCGAACACGCGGCGCACCTCCGTGCCCGGGCCCTTCGGAGCCACCATGATCACGTCGACATCAGCCGGCGGCACAATCGTCTTGAACACATAGGCAAAGCCGTGCGAGCAGCAGAGCGTCTTGCCGGCCTTCATGGCGGGCTCAATCTGGTTCTTGTAGACCTCGCCGTGCTTCTCGTCGGGCAGCAGCAGGTGGACGATATCGGCCTCCTTCGCAGCCTCGTCAACCGACATCACGCGGAAGCCGTCCTGCACCGCGGCATCCCAGCTCTTGCCCGGGCGAATGCCGATGATCACGTTGACGCCGCTGTCACGCATGCAGAGCGCCTGAGCGCGACCCTGAGCACCATAGCCGATGACGGCCACCGTCTTGCCATTCAGAACGCTCACATCGGCGTCCTTGTCATGAATAATGTCCATTGTTTTCTTGGGGTTGAAGCTTTCGGGTCAAACATAGGATGTTTAACCTTACAAGGGAAAGATAGCATGAAACGGCGGGAATGCAAGCGAAAAAGACGGATTTGTGCAAAGTTGGTTGCAAAGAAAGCGGCTTTGTGTTACACTCACGCTGCGAGACATGGCAGATCTTGTGACAGGAGGCAGGGATAAGATTCCGCATCGGCCGACGCTGCTGCTGCCGAATCGGGCGGACATACGCGTGCTTCACGCACTGGAGCAGGATCTGGGCGGCTCGGAACACATCTCGTGGCTGGCGGATCGGGTGCAGCGCCCCGGCGAAGACGTGCTGCACTACCTCGGCCGCATCAAGGCCCGCGGCATTTTCTGCGAGCTTGAGCAAATCGAGGCCGACAGCTTGCGCGACATGCTGCGCCGCGAGATGGAGTTGGGGCGCTACGTGGTCCTGCTGCCGGGGCACCCCCTGCAAGCGCCCGGTGCGCTCAGCGACGTGCCGGGCTCGCTGCTGCGCCGACTCTGCTCCTTGGGGCTGCCGGTGCTGCCCGTGCATGCGGGCATGATCTCGGCGCGCGACGACGGAGCGGTCACCGTGAGCTCGGGCGACTACGACGTGCTGGAACTGCGCTACGGCGAGCCGATCAGCCCGATGAAACCCGTTTCCGCCCTCGTGCTGGCAGCGTGGATGGAGGCGCAGGCCGAGCTCTACGCCACGCAGCAGCGCTTCGATTGCACCCTGGGCGAAAGCATCATCAGAAGCCTCTACGCCCGACCCGAGATGCTCGTCATCGACGGCGTGAATGACACGAAGCTCGACGGAGCCACCCTGTTGCCGCTGGCCATAGCGCTCGCTGAGCGCCTGCACAAGCAAGTCAGCCAAGGCCGCGTCGGCATCATCCTGCCGCCGGGCAAGCTCTGCACCATCGCCTTTGTCGCCTGCGTCATCTCCGGCATCGTGCCGGTGTTCATCAACTATGAGGCGACGTCCGAAGAGTTCATCCACTCCGCCCGGCGTTCGGAGCTGACCCGCTTCATCACCGAGCGCCGCTTCCAAAACAAACTCAGCGACTTCTGCTGGCCGCGCGAGCGCGACCTCATCTATGCCGAGAGCGAACTGCGCGAAGTACCGCGCGGCCGGATGGCGTGGATGCGCTGGCTCCCCCGTTTGCAGACCCCCGAGTCACTGTATCGCAGAATCTGCCCCGCCCCTCCCCGCCCCGAAGATGAAGCCGTCGTAATCTTCACGGGCGGAACCGATGAAAAGCCCAAAGGCATCAGCCTGACGCATCGCATGCTCATGACGGGACTGGCCGAATTCCGGTCGCGCGTGCAGATCAAGCGCGGCGACCGCATTCTGGCCACCATGCCCTATGGGCACCCCCTGTCGCTGATGGCGGGTCTGTTGCTGCCGCTGCTCGGCCCCTGCGACCTCGTCACCTACCCCACGGCCGATGCCGGCGAACGCCTCTGCACGCTGGCGCGGCAGTACGAAGTCGCCATGGCCGTCTCAACCCCGCGCTGCCTGCAGCGCATCCTCGCCGCCGCGGAAGAAAACACCTTTGCCAAGATACGCTACTTCTTCTCGGTGGGGGAGAAATTGCCCGAGACCCTCGGGGACTATGCCCGCGGCAAACTCGGGCTGCGACTGCTGGAAGCCTATTCCCTCTCCGAGATCGTCCCGCTGGCGGCCTGCGAAGTCCCCGGCCCCGACGCCTCGGGAGGCACGCGCTGCTTCAAGCCCTCGCAGGCTCGCGGCAGCGTCGGTGAGCCCCTGCCGGGCGTGGCCGTTCGCATCGCCGACCCGGATCGCGTCACTCAAGTCATGCCGACGGGCGATCTGGGCATGATCTGGCTCAAGAGCCCCACCCTCGTCAACCACTACATCGGCAACGAAGCCGAGGCCGAGCGCAACAACCTACAGCGCGGCTGGCTGCGCACGAACGACATCGGCTACCTCAACGAGGACGGGCTGCTCACCATATGCGGCCGCAGCATGAGATTCACCAAGGTCGACGGGCAACTGCGCGCGCACGAAGACCTGGAGCAGGCCCTGCTCAAAGTCCTCGGCGTCGATCCCGCCAAACCCGGCCGCAGCCTCGCCGTCGTAGGCGTGGCCGACGATCGCGGCGTCGAGCATCTGGTGCTGCTCTCGACGCTGCATCGTCAGATCGACTCATCCGTCTACATCAACGTGGAGTACGGACTCAAAGATGCCGGCTACCGCCACCTCGTGCCGCCCCACCGCATCGTTCCCGTCAACTACATCCCGGAACTGCCCAACGGCAAGCTCGATTACAGACGCTGCATCGAGAGCGCCCGCAAGGCCCTCGGCTACGGCTCCGCTGGCCGCGCACCGCGCCCGCGCCCCCGGCGGTGAAGGCGCCGAACATCCTTCCGCCCGCCCCTCCCCTTCGGCACCGACGCCCTCCGCACCTGTTCGCCCGTCTCCGCTCCGCTCAACGCCACGTCTCCTCAACCCGCGCTCGCGCAACGTTACCGCAACCCGCATTACCGAAACTTTCGTCACCCGGCTCACATGATCGCAGCCCGCGTTACCGCAACTCGCGTTACCGCCGTCCTCGTCCCCACCGCCCAAGTTCCCACCGTCCTCGTCCCCTCCGCTCAAGTTCCCTCCGCCCAAGTTCCCACAGCACCGACACCCGCCCTCTGACACCCTCTGCTCATGACAGACTCTCTCCCTGAATCCTCCCCCGTTGCGCCTTCCCTGCCCACCCCGGCCGTCCCCGCCGACGCGCTGCCCGGCGATGCCGCCGCTAAACCGGCCCGCAAACCCGGCCGGAACCCGGGCTGCGGCATCGCCGCCAAAGAACTCCCCCGCGACTACCAACTGCGCAACTACCGCATCATCCGCCCCTTGGGCTCGGGCGGATTCGGCGTCACCTATCTGGCGCAGGACGTCAATCTCGAGCGTCCCGTCGTCATCAAAGAGAGCTTCCCGAACTCCATCTGCCACCGCAGCGCCGGCACCCTCGACGTCGAACTCAACGACGAAGAAGGGCGTGAGACCTACGAGTGGGCCACGGGCAACTTCCTGCGCGAAGCCCGCCTGCTCTCCACCCTCGATCACCCGAATATCGCGCGCGTCTACGCCTACTTTGCGGCACACAAGACGGCCTACTACATCACCGAATACATCGACGGCAGCTCGCTGGCCGAAGTCTCGCTCGACTACGATCGGCACGAGATGGACATCCCGCAGAGCGCCCTCTACGGGATGATGGTGCGCGTGCTCGACGCCCTCTCGTACCTGCACGGCAAAAAACTGCTGCACCGCGACATCAAGCCCGACAACATCCTCATCAACCGTCAGGGCTACCCCATGCTCATCGACTTCGGCGCCGCGCGCGAGGAGTACGGCGACCTCGGCAACAGCGTCGTTGAATCGCAGGGCTTCAGCCCCTCCGAGCAAAGCATGCCGGGCGGCAACATGGGGCCGTGGACGGATCTGTACGCCTTCGGCGCGACGCTCTACTACATCCTCACCAACGAATGCCTGCCCAACTGCCGCATGCGCGAGCTGAGCGACAGCGTTGAACCGCTCGTGCGCAACCCCCGCCTGAGGCGCATCTACCACCTGCGCCTGCTCGCCTCCATCGACCGCGCCATCCGCCCCTCCATCGAGCAGCGCTACCGCTGCGTAGACGAGTGGATGAACGACCTGCACCTCTGAGCCCCGCCGCGCTTCGCCGCGCCTCCTCCCTCTCCGCCTGCGGGCAACAACGCGTCGGCCGGGAACGCAGCGGCTGACAACGCAGCGGCAGGGAACGCGTCGGCCGACAACGCAGCGGCCGGGCGGCACGACGGCGAACGGCGAACGACAAACGACAAACGACAAAAAAGCCGCCGCCCGGCCGGGCGACGGCTTTTTGATGCAAAGGAGAAACGCTGCTCCGCGAATCAGGCTTCGGGGGCAACATTGACGCGCGTACCCTCGCGATCGAAGAACACGCGACCGTCGACAAGCGAGAAAATCGTGTAATCGCGGCCCATGCCCACACCCTTGCCGGGGTGGAACTTCGTGCCGCGCTGGCGCACGATGATATTGCCGGCGATGACGGACTGACCGCCGAACTTCTTAACGCCGAGACGCTTGCTGCGGGAGTCGCGACCGTTGCGGACGGAACCTTGACCTTTCTTATGTGCCATGACGAATCAGAATCAGAAATAGGGGTTAATAATCAGGCGTTGATTGCGGTGATCTCGACCTTGGTGAGAGCGGCGCGGAAGCCCTTCTTCTTGTGGAAACCCTTGCGACGCTTGAACTTGAAGGCGATGCCCTTGGCGCCGCGAGCCTCGGGATCGAGGACCTTGGCGACCACCTTGGCCCCGTCCACGGTGGGCGTGCCGACGGTCGTCTTATCGCCGTCCTCCACGAGGAGAACCTGATCGAACGTAGCCTCGCCGTCCTTCTCCAGACCCGCGATGCGGTCAACGGTGAGCACGTCGCCGACCGTCACACGGTACTGCTTGCTGCCGGAAGTGAATACTGCGTATGCCATAATTTTTGAATTTTAAGATTGCTCCCGCGCTTGCGGGCTGGCACATTATAGGCAAGCCGCGACGTTTGGCAAGAAAAATTTTGTAAAATTTTGCAAAAAACGATGAAAAAGTGGGAAAATTTTTTTAACAAGGGGCCGATACACACGCGCAGCGAAGCCGAAATGATCGCCTTGGGGCGGCGCATGGCGGCGGAACTCGCAGCCGGAGACGTCCTCGGCTTCGTCGGCGACCTCGGCGCGGGCAAGACGCATCTGATTCAGGGCCTGCTGGAAGGGCTGGGGTGCAGCGATCCCGCGGCCAGCCCCACCTTCTCTCTGGTGCATGAGCACGGCGGCGGCCGGCTCCGCGCCGCGCACTTCGACTTCTACCGCATGCGCAACCCCGACGAAGCCCTGGGCATCGGCTGGGATGAATACCTCAGCAGCAAGGCCGTCCTGCTCGTCGAATGGGCCGACCGCTTCGACGGCGAGCTCATGCCCGAGGGCACACACTGGCTCGTGCTGCGGCACGAAGGCCCGAGCGAGCGCAGCGTCGCACTCGCCGGCGCCTGAATCCCCGCCGCAGGCCGCCCCGCACGCGGCGCCGGAGCTCAAAACCGCGGCGCCGCGCCAGAACTCAACGCCGCGCAAAAACCGCCGCGCCGCGCAAAACCGCAGCGCCGTGCAAAACCGCAGCACGCCTACTTGCCGAGGCAGAAGGTCGCGAAAACGCGGCTGAGAATATCCTCCGTATCCGTCTTGCCCGTAATCGCCCCGAGAGCCTCGAGCGCCTCCTGCAAATCGACATCGACAAACTCCGGCGACTCGCCCGCCCGCAGCGCCTCCTTGGCCCGAGCCAGCGCCTCGCGCGCCTGCACCAGCGCGTAGCGGTGGCGGCTGTTGATCGCGGCAAAGCTGTCACTCTCGCCCGACTCGTGCAAAAAGAGAGCCTGAAGCGCCGCCTCCAGCTCCGCGCGCCCCTCGCCGCTGCGGCAGGAGAAGCGAATTCCCCCCCGCTTCTCCTGAAGCGGGTGCATCGGCAAATCGCACTTATTGAGCAGGAGCAGATGACGGGCACCGTGAAGCGACTGCAACTCCGGCGGGAGCGGCACGGGCGCCTGCGAAGCATCAACCACCTCGATGAGCAAATCCGCCGAAGCCCCTGCTGCCTTGCTGCGCTCCATCCCCGCCTGCTCAAGGGCATCGCCGCTCTCGTGCAGACCCGCCGTATCAATGAGATGCAGGCAGAGCCCGCCGAGCCGCAGCGACTCCTCAATCGTATCGCGCGTCGTGCCCGCCGTATCACTCACAATCGCCCGCTCGTAACCCAGCAGACAGTTGAGCAGGCTCGACTTGCCCACATTCGGCGCCCCGACGATAGCCGTGCGGATACCCTCGCGCAGCACGCGCCCCTCATCCGCCGTCGCCAGCAACTCCGCCAGCATCGCATCGGCAAGCTCCAGACGCCTCAGCAACTCACTGAGCGCGGCAGGCTCAATATCCTCATCCGGAAAGTCGATGAAAGCCACCGTGTGCGCCGCCACATCCGTCAGCACATTCACCGCCGCCTCAACGCGTCGGCAGATGGCGCCCTGCAACTGATTCTGCGCCGCGCGCAGGGCCAGATCACTGCCCGCCGAGATAATATCCATCACCGCCTCCGCCTGCGTCAGATCCATGCGCCCGTTCTCGAACGCGCGGCGCGAAAACTCTCCGGGCTCCGCCGGACGGGCTCCGCAGGCAAACAAACGCTCCAGCACCCGCTTCGTCACCAGCAAGCCCCCGTGGCAGCTGAGCTCCACCACATCCTCACCCGTAAAACTCGCCGGAGCCGCAAAAAACGTGGCCACCACCTCATCAATCACCCGATCCTGCGCATCGCGCACGCGCAGCAAGGTCGCGCGGCGCGGCTCCGGGCGCCTCCCGCGCGTGCAAGCCGCCAGCACCTCGCGGGCACCCGGCCCGCTCACGCGAATCACCGCCAGAGCCCCCGTCCCCGGCGGCGTCGCCACCGCGGCAATCGTCTCCGTCATCTCAGACATCTCCGTCATATCCGCCCTCGAAGCTTCCATGCCCCCCATCATCGCACAAACGCAGCCGAAAGTCCATGCTTTATGAGAGCGGACGGCGCGAAGAGTCGGCGGCGCGCGGTGTGATTGCGGCTTGACGCCGCTGCCGCCGCATGCTAGAGTACGGGCATGAGTCGCCGCCGATATCGCTTGCTCCTCCTTTTGCCCGTCCTGCTGCTGCTTGTGGTTGCGGTTGCTTGCTGCGCGTCCCGTCGGCTCGTCTTCGTCGGCAGCGTGAGCGGCGACTTGCCCACGGATGCGCAGGCGGCCGAAGCGGCGGCTCGTCAGGCGGGAGAGCGCGAGAAGGCGCGCGCCGAGCTGGAGGCCGCCCATCTGCAGCTGCCGATGGAGGACGGCACGAAGCTCAGCGGCTGGTTTTTCAACCGCGGCGCTCAGGCGCCTCTCGTGCTGATGTTCGGCGGCAATAACATGCATGTCGGCTCTTTTTTGGATCTGCCGCTCGCCGACATGAGCCGCTCGTATCTCTTGCTCAACTATCGCGGTTTCGGCGAGAGCGAGGGCGAGCCGAGCGAGGAGAGCGTCGTGGCCGACGCCTGCTTCAGCTACGATTGGGCGGTGGCGCAGGTGGGCGGGCAGCCGGCGTCCGTTGCGGTCGTGGGCTTCAGCCTCGGTTCGGGGGTGGCCGTGCAGTTGGCGGCGCGCCGCCCGCTCAGCAGGCTGGTGCTGATTTGCCCCTTTGACAGCATCGTCGGCGTCGCTGAGGACTTCGTGCCCTGCCTGCCGAATCTCGCCCTGCGCGACCGCTTCGATTCTGCGGCGAAGGCTCCGCTCATCCGTTGCCCGCTTTGCATTTTGGCGGCGGAGCGCGACAGCATCGTGCAGCCGCCCCGCACGCAGAAACTGCGCGAGGCCTTCGCACGCGAGCATGAGTACCGCAGTTACCCCTGCGACCACAACGATATCTTCGCCGCTCCCGGCTTCTCGCGCGATTTGTTCAACTGCCTGCCGTCGGGCGCCGAGGCGACGGTCGCGCCGCTGCCCGAGTCCTGAGGCGGGCGCGGGCAGCCGAGCGTGCGCGCTTCTTCATCGCGCGGGCCCTGAGCGGCGCTGCCCGAGAGACGCTGCCCGAGAGACGCTGCCCGAGTGACGCTTTCCGAGTGACGCCGCTTGTGCGCCCGTGCTTGTGTGACACTCTTTGCGCGACGCCGCCGGAGGTCAGCAGGTGAGGGCATTTTTGGCCAGTCCGGCCAGCGATGTCTCGCGGTAGCCGGCTTGGAGCGCGTGTCCGGTTTCGTACATCGTGCGGATGACGCTGTCGAGGCTTACGAAGTGCGACCCGTCGCCGCGCATGGCGAGGCGGGCGGCGTTGACGGCCTTGACGGCGCCGATGGCGTTGCGCTCGATGCAGGGAACCTGCACCAGCCCGCAGATGGGGTCGCAGGTCAGGCCGAGATTGTGCTCCATGGCGATTTCGGCGGCGTTTTCAATCTGCGCCGAACTGCCGCCCATGGCAGCCGTGAGCCCGGCCGCCGCCATCGAGCAGGCAACACCCACCTCGCCTTGGCAGCCGACCTCCGCACCGCTGATGGAGGCGTTGGTGCGGTAGAGGTTGCAGATGGCCGCCGCCGTCAGCAGCATGATGCCGGTGCCCTGCTGCGCCGTGTAGGGCGAGTCTTTGTAGCCGTAGCGGTTGAAGTAGCGCAGCACCGAGGGCATCACGCCCGCTGAGCCCATGGTCGGGGCGGTGACGACGCGGCCGCCGGCGGCGTTCTCTTCGGAGACGGCGAAAGCCCAGAGGTTGATCCAATCAATCATGACGAGGGCATCCTCATCGTTGTGGCGGAACTTGTCTTCGAGGCGGTGGTAGATGAGCGGTGCCCGGCGCACGAGGTGCAGGGGGCCGGGCAGCGAGCCGGAGGCGGCGATGCCGCGCTCGATGCTCTCCTCCATCACCAAGGCGATGCGCTTGACGCCGTGGCGCACCACGGGCGAGGGGCGCAGCGCGCATTCATTGAGAAGGACGAGCCCGGCGATGGTGAGCTTCTCTCGCGCGCAAATCTCCATCATCTCGCGGCAGGAGCTGAAGGGGTGGGGCACCTCGGGCGGGTCGGCGGGGCCGCGGTCCATCTCATCCTCGCGGCGGATGGCTCCGCCGCCGATGGAGAAGTAGCGCTCGGTGAGCAAGGGGGCTCCCTCGGCGTCGCTCGCGGTGAACTCCATGCCGTTGGGGTGTTGCGGCAGGCTCTCCTTTTTGAGCAGGAGGACGGAGTCGTCCATGCAAAAGTGAATGGGCTTGACGCCTCCGAGGATGAGGCGCTCGGTGCGCCGCACGGTGCCGAGGTAGTCGGCGCCGATGTCGATGCTTTCGGCCTCTTCACCCATGAGGCCGTAGACGACGGCGCCGGGGGTGCCGTGCCCTTCTCCCGTCAGCGCGAGCGAACCGTAGAGGCGCACGCAAACACTTTCGGTCTGCGCCAGCAGCCCTTGCTCGCGCAGGTGGCGCACAAAGCGGGCGGCGGCGCGCATCGGGCCCATCGTGTGTGAACTCGATGGGCCGATGCCGATGGAGAAAACGTCAAAGAAACTCGTGTACATGACCGGGAATGCTCGGCGGAGCGGGAAGGGGGGAGGGGAAGTGGGGAAACGAAGGGGGGCGAGGACGATGAGCCGTGCTCAACGATGCAACAAAGCGGCAGTCCCGCCCGAGGGGACTGCCGCTTGTCAAAGTATCGGCTTTTTACTTGATGAGGCCGAGCTCGCGACCGGCCGTCGCGAAGGCCTCGATCGCGCGATCGAGCTGCTCTTCCGTGTGAGCCGCAGAAATCTGCGTGCGGATGCGCGCCTGATTCTTCGGCACCACCGGGTAGAAGAAGCCCATGGCGTAGACGCCCAACTCAAGCAGGCGGTCGCTCATCTTCTGCGAGAGAGCCGCATCGCCGATCATCACCGGCACAATGGCGTGGCCGGCACCGGCGAGCGTAAAGCCGCACTGCTCCATGCCCTTGCGGAAGTAGGCGGCATTGTGCTGCACGCGCTCGGTCAGCTCGGTGGAGGCCTCCAGCATATCGAGCACCTTGATCGTCGTCGCGGCGATGGCGGGCATCACGCTGTTGGAGAAGAGATAGGGGCGAGCCTTCTGGCGCAGCGTATCAATGATCTCCTGACGCGCCGAAACGTAACCGCCGGAAGCACCGCCGAGCGCCTTGCCGAAGGTGCCGCTCGTGATGTCGATCTTGCCGAAGAGACCGCAGTGCTCATGCGTACCGCGACCGCGCTTGCCCAGCACGCCCGTCGCGTGCGATTCGTCGAAGTGGACGAGAGCGCCGTACTTCTCGGCCAGAGCGTGAATCTTGTCGAGGCTGGCGATGATGCCGTCCATCGAGAAAACACCGTCCGTCGAAATGAGAATCGTGCGTGCCCCGTTCGCCTTCGCCTCCTGCAACTTGGCCTCGAGATCGGCCATGTCGTTGTTGTTGTAGCGGTAGCGAGCCGCCTTGCAGAGGCGCACGCCGTCGATGATGGAGGCGTGGTTGAGCGAATCGGAGACAATGGCGTCCTCCTTGCCGAGCAGAGCCTCAAAAAGACCGCCGTTCGCATCGAAGCAGGAGCCGAAGAGAATCGTATCCTCCGTGCCGAGGAAGGCGCTCAGGCGCTCCTCAAGCTCGCGGTGCAGCGTCTGCGTGCCGCAGATGAAGCGCACCGACGCCATGCCGAAGCCCCAGCGCTTGATGGCTTCGCGGGCCGTCTCCTCGAGCACGGGATTGTTGGCCAGGCCGAGGTAGTTGTTGGCGCACATGTTGATGACTCGGCTGCCGTCGCGCAGACCGACCTCTGAGAACTGGGGCGTGTGAAGGTAGCGCTCCTGCTTGAACAGACCGGCGGCCTTCATGGCGTCGAGGTCTGCTACCAGACGATTCTTGAAATCCGTGTTGTACATAGCGGGAAAGAGGCTGAGGACTATCAGTCTGACGAATTGTAGCCCCGCAACGCGGAACTGTCAATCCGAAAGGAAGCGTATTGTGACATCCGTGACGCAGCCCCCGCATGCAAGCGAACGCAGGTCGCTGCCCGCAGTAACAGCGAGAGCCGCCGGAAAGCCGAAAAGCCGAAAAGCCGACTCGGCTGAAGCGAGGTTCGGCAGAAGCGAGACGCGGTCGCCCGGCCGGGGCAGTCTCATGCGCTGTTATCCTCCTGAGCTTTTGTGCGCTTGACGGCCTGAAAGACGGGCGGTATCATGAAGGAGTGAGCAGCGAAGAAGTGTGTTACCCCAACGGACAGGCGGCGCGGGCGGGTGATATGATATGGATGGGTGGCCGCGTGCGCAAGGTGATCGAAGTCGTGTCCGCCGCCCGGGCGCCCTTGTTCGGCGACGTAGACGGTGGCATCCTCGTCTCTCGCCACATAGGCCCCTTTGACGCCGGAGGGCTGCTTTACGTCAGCCGTCATGACTTGGAGCAGGAATGGGTCTCTCCCCTCGCAGAGGCGGACAGGGATGAAATCGAGGGCCTGTACAAGGCTCTGGGCGGCATCCTGCATCAGGAGATATGGGGAAATCCCCGCTACGCGTATCATCCTGTTTTGCTCGTCGAGACGGCCGACGGCGGCGAAGAGGAGGTTTGGTATTTGTTTTTACAGCCGTCTCAAGATGTCCGACGCACCTCGGACACGGAAGTTTGTTATGCGTATCACACTAAGAGCAAGCGCTTTGAACAAGTGCCCCATTCCCGTCGCTACGATATGATACGCGGCTTGGTCGAGGCCCGGGGCGGGGGGTGTGAATCGGATGAAGGGGCAGCGCCTCTTCGCGGCTGAAACCGCGGCAAGGGGCGCCTGCCCGACGCAGTCTGCCCCCGCCCGCCCGCTGCCGAGGCAGCTGTCGCGGCTCTCGGTGCATCGCGGGGGGCCGGCGGATGATCAGTCGCGGGTGTGCACGGCGCTGATTTCGCAGATGTAGAGTGTGTGCAGGGGATTGTCCTCGTTGTACCAGCGCGGGGAGACCTCCGCCCAGTCCGTGAAATCGCTCTGCTTCATGTCTCCGGCAAACATCTTGCGGCATTCGATGACGAGATCGGCGTCGTTCATCGCAACGAGTCCTGATTCCAGGGTGCAGGGGCTGAGCTTGGTGGCGGCCATCTTGTCGACGTCGCGTCCGCTGTGCCGACCGCAGTAGGTGAGGTCCTCGCGGTAGCGTTCGGGCATGAAGCTGAGGGTGAGGGAGGGCTCGCGGGTGATGAACTCGCGGGTGTATCGGTTCGTGCGCACGAAGACGAAGGCGACGGGGCGGTTCCAGACGAAGCCGAGCCCGCCCCAGCTGGCGGTCATGGTGTTGAAGGCGTCGGGCTTGCCGGCGGTGATGAGCATCCACTGGTGGCCGAAGAGCTGTTCGGCGTTGCTCTGCAGTTGGCTGAAAGGTATGGTTTTCATGGTGGAATCGTTTGGGGTGAGAGGCGCAGCTGAGGAGACAGACCCCGCGCGGTCTTGCGCCGAGACCGCGCGGGGAAGGGAAAGGTGCGGGCCGCTTCGGGAGCGGATCTGCCGACCGCAGCCGGGCAGGCGGCCTGCGCCGCCTGCCGCCGCGGGTCGCGTGCTTCAGCAGTAGCGCGTCAGCACGTAGGGCAGAATGCCGCCTGCGCGGAAGTATTCCTTCTCGATGGGTGTGTCGATGCGAACGATGAGAGGCAGCTCGAAGGCCGGCGCACCGGCGGGTTTGACGACGAGCGTGGCGGCGCCGCGCGGCTGCAGCTCGTTGCTCAGCCCGGTGATGCTGAAGGTGACGTCGCGCAGGTCTTTGACGCGGTCGTAGTCCGCCGGGTTCGCGAAGTTGAGCGGCAGTACGCCCATGCCGATGAGGTTCGAGCGGTGGATGCGCTCAAAACTCTTGGTGATGACGGCGCGCACGCCCAGCAGGTTCGTGCCCTTGGCCGCCCAGTCGCGGCTCGAGCCCATGCCGTAGTCCTCACCGCCGATGATGACGGTCGGCACGCCGTCCGCCTTGTAGGCCATGCCGGCGTCGTAGATGAAGGTCGGCTTGCCGCAGGGCGCGTCGATGACCGCATCGGGCGCGCTGACGCTGCGCTCGCCGAAGTAGAGCGTGTAGCCGCCTTCGACGCCCGCGGTCATGAGGTTTTTGATGCGCACGTTGGCGAAGGTGCCGCGCGCCATGACCAGATCGTTGCCGCGGCGCGAGCCGAAGGTGTTGAAGTCGCGCTTCTCAACGCCGTGAGCGGCGAGGAAGAGCCCGGCCGGCCCCGTCGCCTTGATGGCGCCCGCCGGAGAGATGTGGTCGGTCGTCACGCTGTCGCCGAAGATGCCCAGCGGGCGGGCGTCGACGATGTCGACGATGTCGCCGCGGCGCCCCGTGAAGCCGTCGAAGAAGGGCGGGCGGTGAATGTAGGTCGAATCCGCATTCCACGCGAAGGTTGCACCTTCGGGCGCTTTGACCTCATCCCACTCGGGCACGTGCCCGGCGTAGCAGGCGCGGTAGTCGTCGGGCGTGCAGGCGCGGGCCTGCGCGGCGGCGATTTCGTCGCCCGTCGGCCAGATGTCGCGCAGGTAGACGGCGCGGCCGTCGGCGGCGGTGCCGAGCGCTTCGTTCTCCATGTCGATATCGATGCGTCCCGCCAGCGCAAAGGCAATGACGAGGGGCGGAGACATGAGGAAGTTCGCCTTCACCTGAGGGTGGATGCGCGCTTCAAAGTTGCGGTTGCCCGAGAGGACGGAGCACGAGACGAGCTTGTTGTCGATGACGGCCTGCTCGATGGCCGCGTTGAGCGGGCCGGAATTGCCGATGCAGGTCGTGCAGCCGTAGCCCACGATCGAGAAGCCGATGGCGTCGAGAGCCGCCGTCAGCTCGTTGTTGGCGAAGTAGCGCTCGGCGATGCGAGAGCCGGGCGCCATGCTGGTCTTGACGTAGGCCGGCACCTTCAGGCCGAGGGCGGCGGCTTTGCGGGCGAGCAGGCCGGCCGCGAGCATGAGCCCGTCGTTGCTGGTGTTGGTGCAGCTGGTGATGGCGGCCACGAGGATGGAGCCGTCGCGCAGCTCCACGTCGTGCACGGTGTCGGCATCGGGATTGCCGGCGTCTCCCTTCATGGTGACGGCGACGGCTTCGGTGCGCGGCGCAGCACCGCTGACGCTCTCGCAGATCTGCGGGAAGCTGCCCTTGAGCTCGGTGAGCGGGATGCGATCCTGCGGGCGCTTCGGGCCCGCCACCGCCGGAACGATGCTCGCAAGATCGAGCGTTAGCTCCACGCTGTAGTCGATGTCGCCCGCCTTGGGCATGCCGAAGAGCCCCTGAGCGCGGTAGTAGGCTTCGTAGGTGTCCACCTGCTCCTCGCTGCGCCCGGTGGCGCGCAGGTAGGCGGCGCTCGTCTCGTCGATCGGGAAGAAGCCCATCGTGGCGCCGTATTCCGGTGCCATGTTGGCGACCGTCGCGCGATCGGGCAGCGAGAGGCTGGCCGCACCCTCGCCGAAGAACTCGACAAACTTACCCACGACGCCCTGCCGGCGCAGCATCTGCGTGACGTGCAGCGCCAGATCGGTCGCGGTGACGCCCTCGCGCAGCTTGCCCGTGAGGTTCACGCCGACCACCTCCGGAACGAGGAAGGTGACGGGCTGGCCGAGCATGCCGGCCTCGGCTTCAATGCCGCCCACACCCCAAGCCACGATGCCCAGACCGTTGATCATCGTGGTGTGCGAGTCGGTGCCGACGAGGGTATCGGGGTAGTAGACGCCGTCCTGCTCCATGACGCCGCGCGCGAGGTGCTCGAGGTTGACTTGGTGCACGATACCCGTGCTGGGCGGCACGACCGAGAAGGTCTTGAAGGCCTGCTGCCCCCACTTGAGGAACTCGTAGCGCTCGGTGTTGCGCTCAAACTCGCGGGTGAGATTTTTCTGACGCGCTTCGGGGAAGCCGGCCCAGTCCACCTGCACCGAGTGATCGACGACGAGATCGACGGGGACGAGGGGCTCCATCTTCGCCGGATCGGCACCGAGGTCCTGCACGGCGGCGCGCATCGCAGCCAGATCAACCAGCAGCGGCACGCCCGTGAGATCCTGCAAAATGATGCGGGCGACGGTGAAGGGGATTTCAAATTGGCCGGGAGCCTTGGCGTTCCACGACGCGAGGTTGGCGACATCCTGCTCGGTGACTTTGAGGCCGTCGCAGTTGCGCAGCAGGCTCTCCAGCACGATGCGCAGAGAGACGGGCATGCGGCTGATGCCGGGAAAACCTTGTTCTGCCAGCGCGGGCAGGGAGTAATAGTGGCCTGTGGAGCCCTTGGCTGTGGTGAAGTCGCGTTTCGTGCTGTTCATGTCAGATGATAAGTCCGAATGGTGAGTCCTGATGGTACGCGGGCAAGTATACACCTTCAAAACACGAAGGCAAGCTCAAAGTTATGCCCTGTTATGAGCGTCGCATGCAAAAACCGCGCGCCCCGTTGCGGGGTGCGCGGTTGAGGAAATCAGGCAATGCTCGTGATCTTCGGGGGATCAGAAGCGGCAGCCCACACCGATGAGGATGCTGTGCTGGCCGAAGGGCACGTCCGTGTAGGTGCGGCTGAACTCGTAGCCGACGCGGGCGTGGATGTTCTCGCTGAAGTAGTAGCGGAAGCCGGCGCCGACACCCCAGGTGAAGCCGCTGTCGGAGTCGTCGAAGTAGGAGCTGTCAGCATCGAGCCATGCGTAGCCGGCCTTGCCACCGACGTAGAAGTCGAGCTTGTCGGTCACCTCGATGTTCAGGTCGTAGCCGATGGTCAGCGGCAGCATGAAGTAGTCGATGTCGAAGCCTTCCGTGTCCTCGGACCCCCAGAGCGCGCTCACGGAGAGGTTGAAGGCGTGGGTGAAGGTGTCGTTGTGATCGTTGTAGAGATTCAGGGCCAGACGCGGACCGTACATGTCGGGAACGTCGGCACCGTCACCCAGAGCAATAACGGCATCCAGCGTGTAGACGGGCTGGACGTCGTTGGCCGTCAGAGCTCCCGTCTGCTGGCTGGGCAGAACGTAGGGAGCGGCGGATGCTGTGCCCGCGAGGGCAGCCAGAATGGCGGATGTAGCAATGAGTTTTTTCATAGACGCCTCAGATATAGCACGGCGAATGGGTGAAATCAAGCTTAAAAACTGCAACTATTAGAAAAAGTTACACGCAGCTTTCTGCCCTTTGTCGCAGCCCTGATGAGTTTCGCTCCGACTCTTAAGTCCTGCTTCGCCGAGAGGGCCGAGCGGCGGGCGGAGAAAGGGGCGAGCAGGCAGGGAAAAGGAAGGGCTGAAGCTCGGCCGCGATACGGTAAGGGGGGAGCCGAAGGGCTCGGCCGCGGGGCGGCGGAGCTCCGGCTTTGCATGGGGCGGCGGAAGCCCCTCGGGACGGGCGCTCAGACGCCCTTGGTGTCGCTCCAGAGGGCGACTTGCAGGCGGTGCCCGTAGCGGACGCGTTGGCGGATGCAGAGGTCGGCGACGGCGGGGGCGGCGGCGTCGAGGGCGGCGCGGTCGGCGGCGCAGGGCATGAGGATGAGGCGTTCCTGCGGGAGTTGCATCCGCTCGATGGCGGGCCAGTCCTCCTCGCCCCGCACGACGAACTTGAACCAAGCCTTGCCCGTGGCGTTCAGCGCGGCGAGCGCCGGAGCGACGAGGCTGTCGGCTGCCGAGTTGCCGGAGTGGGCCAGTTTGGGGGAGACGTTCCACTGGTCGATGCGTTCGGCGAGTTCGGGGCAGGGGGCGATGGTGCCGTTGGTTTCCACTTCAATCGTGAGGTCGGCGGGCAGCAGCTTGAGCAGTTCGACGAGTCCCGCCTGCTGCATGAGCGGTTCGCCGCCGGTGATGACGAGCCCCGGGCAGCGGTAACGCAGCAGGCGTTCGGCGAGTTCGGCCTCTCCCACGGCTATGCCGCCGCCCAGAGCGTGCTTGGTGTCGCACCACGCGCAGCGCAGGTTGCAGCCCGCGAGGCGCAGAAAGACGGCGGGGCAGCCGGCGCGGGGGCCTTCGCCTTGCAGGGAACAAAAGATTTCCGGGGCAGAATGAAGTCGTGCAACGGTGAGCATGTTGTGGTATGATGCGGGGGCACGCCGCTTGTCCCGCCGCTTATAGCAGATGCCGGGCGCGGCGTCAAGCCCGGCGATATTCGAGCGGCGATGCACGGCGATGTCCCTGCGGCGATGCCCGGCGATGTCCGTGCGGTGATGCCGCCGAACCTTTTGTCGAGATTCAACCATGACTGCGATGATGATGAATGATACTGCTTCCGATGCCGAGGCGGCGGCTCCGCGCCGCCTGCGCCTTCTCTTTGTTTGCTTGGGCAACATTTGCCGCTCCCCCGCGGCGGAGATAGTGTGCCGCGAGGCTCTTGCCCGAGCCGGGCTGGCGGCCTCGGTGCAGGTGGATTCTTGCGGGACGGCGTCTTACCACGTCGGGCAGAAGCCCGATGCGCGCATGCTGGCGGCTCTCAAGCGCGCGGGCTACGCGTACGACGGTCATCGCGCCCGCTGTTTCCGCCGCGATGACTGGACGCGCTTCGATGTGATTGTTCCGCAGGACGAGAGCAACCTAGCGGATGTCTTGGCGCTGGCGCACGGCGACGACGAGCGCGCGCGCGTGTTGCCCATGAGCCGCTTTTTCGCCGCCGGAGAGACGCTGCGCGAGGTGCCCGACCCCTACTACGGCGGCGCCGAGGGCTTTGATGCAGTGGTGGCTCTGCTGGAGCGCAGCATGCCGAGGCTTCTCGACGAGCTGTGGCAGCGCTTGAGCCTGCGCTGATGCGGCGGCGGGCGGCTTTTGGACTTGCAAGTCGATAGGGCGCATGTTACGATGCCGAGCAGAAGGAGAGAGGCGATGATGAGAAGAGTGTTAGTCCTGATGTTGTCGGCGCTGTCCGTCGGCGCGTTTTCGTCGTGCCAACAGCCGGTGATGGGCTCGATGAGCCGCGCATCCGTCGATGATTTGCTCGGCGCCGAACGCTTCGCGGTGACGCCCTGCACGCCCGGTTGGATGCTCGAGAAGAGCGATATTTTTGAGCTCGGCGCCGACGAGGCCGCGCAGTTGCGGGCGCTGTTGAGCCGGGCGCCCCTCAATGAGGTCAGCGAAGAGGCCTATCGCACATCCGACGCCTGCGCCCTCGGCAAGACGTCCGATCGCCGATTTTACCTCTACGCCAGCAATGCTCAGTGCATGGAGGCGCACCTCGTCGATGGCAGCCGCGTCGAGTTTGATGACCTCAAGCTCAGCCCGGAGGATCAGGTGAAGGTGTATCGCCTGCTGCGCCCGCAGCTGCGCCGACTTTTCCCCGGGCTTCGCTGAGCCTGCGTTTACCCGAGACTTTCGATGATGAACAAGAACGGTTTGAATGTGTTGACGGGCTGCCTGCTGGCACTGGCAGCGGGCGCCGCCTCGCTGGGGCTCAACTCCTGCGTCTACTCCAATGATCCGCCGCCCGGCGTCTATCCCAAGCCGCCCACGGGTTTTGTGGGGCGCCGCACTCAAGTGCCGCTGCGGGCCGAGAAGGCGGATGTGGCCGTGATTTTCATCGGCGGCTTTGCCGGGCGCTACCTGACGCGCATGCGCGCGGTGTACGAGCGCATGCCGGTGCTGCCGGTGCCCGGCAAACAGTTCCGCGCCTTTTATGACTGGGATGGCGGCGAGGGGATGATTTTCCTCAACAACGTCAACCGAGCGGTGAATGACCTCCAGAACTTCCTGGCGGTGAATCCGAAGGCCGATATCGTCCTCATCGGGCACAGCTACGGCGGCTCGGCCGTGATGGATATCATGCGCCAAGTGACGCGACCGCACGGACGCGTGATCGCCGTGACGATTGATCCCGTGAGCCGCAAGTCGCGCTCGATGCCGCGCACCCGCGCACGCGGCATCGACTACTGGATTAACATCTACTGCGACGATGTCCGCGTGCCCATTGACTACGTGGTCAAGCTCGGCGGCGTCTGGAAGTTCTGCCCGCAGGCCGACGAGAACATCCGCTTCCTCGGCACGGCGCGCGACAAGAAGGGTGACCGCTATCGCCACACGCGCCCCGAGCCCCTCTTCTTCGAGAAGATGGCGGATGCCGCCGAGACGCCCTACGAGCGCCTGCTCCGCGCCTGCGAGCGCTACGGTATCGGAAACGCGGCTTTGCAGAACGGCGGAGGGCGGAGATGAAGGCGCCTTGGGTGCTGCTGGATGAGCTCGCGCAAGAGCTGCGCGAGCTCCGGGCGGATGTGCGCGGCACGGTGCATCCGCTGGCCGTGGTGGACGGGGTGCTTGCCCTCGGGGAGGGCTCGGTCGTCAAGGCGGGCTGCGTGATCGAGGGTTTCGTGCGCATCGGCCGCAACTGCGTCATCGGGCCGAATGCCTACCTGCGCGGTTGCACGGCGGTGGGCGATGACTGCCGCATCGGGCAGGCCGTCGAAGTCAAGAGCAGCCTCCTCGGCCGCGGCGTCTCGGTCGCACACCTCAGCTACATCGGCGATTCCGTCATCGGCGATGAGGTCAACGTGGGCGGCGGCTGCATCATGAGCAACTTCCGCCACGATGCCGGAGAGATTCGCATGCCTTGGGAGGGGCGCCTGCAGGCCACGGGGCGCAACAAGCTCGGCTGCTGGATCGGCGCGCGCTCGCGCATCGGCTGCAAGTGCGTCATCTTGCCCGGGCGCATCCTGCCGCCCGAGACGCAGACCTACCCCGGCAGCGTCGTGCGCTGAGGTGAGGTGCCCAGAAGTGAGGGGCGCAGAGGTGAGGTGCGCTGAGGTGAGGGCCGCTGGCGCTAAGGTGTCCTGCGCGGAGGCGCCGTCGGCACTCCGAGCGGCGCTTACAGAGCGGGCCTGTTGCGGCGCAGCACGAGCCGGAAGCCGATGTTGTCTCGCTTCTCCGTCTTGGGGTGCGGGCTGCGCGTCGCGGTGCTCAGCTGCACCGGGCGGAAGGAGGTGAAGTCTCCCCCGCGCGTCACGCCGAAGTGGCGGAAGCTGAAGCCCTCGGGGCCGCCGTACTCGTCGCTGACCCATTCGGCCACATTGCCGTCCAAATCGTGCAGCCCGCGCTGGTTGGGGGCGAAGGAGCCCACGGGCGACGTGTAGGGGAAGTCATCCCGGTAGTTCGGGATCACGTGGTTGTTGTTGAGGTAGGGCAGGGCACTGGTGTCGGCGAAATTGCCCGTTGAGCGCGCCGGAGGCCAGCGAAGCCCCCAGGGGTACTCCTGCGTCGTGCGGCTGCTGCCGCTGAGGTGGCGTTCGTAGGGCGAACGCCCGTTTTCATTGTTGAGACCCGCCAGAGCGCTCCACTCTTCATCGGTCGGCAGGCGGTAGGCATCCGTCTCTTCGATGTAGCCTTCGCGGCGCTCCTTCTGCGTCAGCCATGCGGCGAAGGCCTCGGCATCGTCGCGCGAGACGTTGACGACGGGGTGGTGCTCGTTTTGCTCGTAGTCGGTGCGGCGGGGCATCGGGCGCCCCGTCGCCTCGCAGAAGTCGCTGTAGTCAGAGACCCGCACCTCGGTCGCGCCCGCCATGAGGTCAGAGCCCGCGGGCTGAAACTTCATGCCGAGACTGTTGATCCACTCGCTGCCGAAAATGACTGAATTGTTCTGCTGCAACACGAGATTGAGAAAGAGCGAGCGCGGCGAGAGCCCGCTGCGCCGCACCGTTGAATAGCCGGGCATGCTCACCTCCAGAAAGTAGGGAGCCAGCGGCACCTGCATGTCAATCATCGGCGTCACCCCCAGCGGCCGCCCGTTGAGCAGCACCGTGGCTCCTGCCGGGTTGGTGTAGATGGTGATGGGCGTCTTGCGAATCGCAGCCGTTGAGAGTCGGTAGGCGCAGAGCCCGGAGTCCGACATCGTCTGCGGTTCCGGGCTCGGAATCAGCAGGTGGTCGCGGCCGATCGTTCCCTCCGCCTCGCAGCGATGCGTCAGCCAGAGCGTGAAGGCGCTGATGCCGGACTGCGAGGTGCGGATGAGCTTCGTGCCCGGCACAAGCTCGCGGGGCACGCGGTCGGGATTGGCCTCACTCTTGAGAAACTCGTTGAAGAGCGCCTCCGTGACGGCGGTGACCGCGCAGTGATTGCCGCTGCCGTCGGGGCGGTATTCGGTGCCCTGCGCGTCCGTCCACGGCTTGCCGGGAACGGGCGGACAGTAGGGCTTGAGCGCCGCATTGAGCGTCAGCACGCCGTCGTGGGGCACCTCGCCCGTCAGGCGCATGTCCGCGTAGCCCTCCTTGCGCAGATCAAAGCTGACGTTTTGCCCGGGCTCCATCGGAACCGGCCCGTAGGGCGTCTCGTCGAGGTAGGTCCCGTCGAGGGAATAGACGGAGGCGCCCGAGGGGACGCTGTTGATGAAAATTTGGCCGAAAGTCGGCTCGGCGGCATCCTCCGGCAGCTCGCTGCTCGCGGGCAAGGGACTCACGGGCGGCGGCGGAGCTTCGGCAGGAGCAGGAACTTCGCCCAGCAGAGCGTGCAGCGCCAGGTTCGTGCGCTTTCGCGCCTCCGGAGAGAGCCGCAGAACCAGAAGCGGCAGCGCCACGACGAGAGCCCCTGCGGCACCGAGCCGCAGCAGAAGAGCCCGCGTCGAGAGGCTTCGGACGCGGCTGCTCTTGCCGCGGCGTCGGCGCGGGCCGTAATCGTGCCGCAGCTCTTCGAGCTTCTCGGCGAGCTGCTGGGCCGAGATGAGCGAGCTCTTGCCGACGTGGGACTCGGCGGCGGCGCAGATGACGTTGTTGAAGGCGAGCCAGCGGCGGTGCGTCGCACCGTCCGGCAGCTCCGTGGGCAGCTCGGGAAAGTCAAGGCGATCCTTGCCCGTGCTCAGCTCATAGAGCACCTTGGCCAGCGCATAGACATCGGCGCGCGGCGTGCCGGGGCCTTCGGGCGGGATGTAGCCCTCGGTGCCGACAAAACTGCGTTGGCTGCTCGGCGCGACGAGCCCTGCATCGGCCAGCTTGGCTCGCCCGTTGACGAAAACAACGTTGGCGGGCTTCACGTCGCGGTGCGTCAGCTCTTCGGCGTGCAGACCCTCCAGCGCGCGCGCCAGCTGGCAGCCCACCTCGATGACGAAGTCGAGCGGCATCGGCCGATGGCCGTAGAGCTGCATATCGCGCTGCAACGTGCGGGGCACGTAGTCGGCAGGCTCGATGTGGATGCCCGTGTAGGCGTCATCCGCCAGCTCCATCACGTAGAAGTAGTAGGGAGAGGGTCCGTCGTGGCGCCCCACGTGCAAAATATGCACCAGCCCGAGGTTGCTGCGGGCGATGGGCTCGTAGTTGAGCACCCCCTCAAACTCGCGCACAAAGCTGCGCTCGTCCTCGAAATCCTCGCGCCAGACCACCTTGACGGCGCGGTAGGCTCCTGTCACCGAGCGCGCCAGCCACACCTCGCCGTAGGCACCCTGACCGATGGAGTGCAGAATCTCGTGGTCGGGCACCTCGGGGCGCGTGCCGTCGGGGTGGCGCCTGCGCTGTCCGGCAGGCGCGACGGCGCGTGACTCGGGATTGCGAGCCTGGGATGAAAGTGAACTCATCGACCCTGTGAGTATAAGCTCTGTCGCCCGCTTTGGCAAGATTCTATTGCGTCTGCGAAATGAAGAAAAATGCACTTTTTTGCGAATTTGGCTTGCAAAGCTTCGCAAACTGTGGTTTAATTGCCCCGCACCCGGTTCCAAGGCGCACGTGGCGGAATTGGTAGACGCGCTAGTTTCAGGTTCTAGTGAGTAACATCGTGAAGGTTCGAGTCCTTTCGTGCGTATCCGGGCGAGGCGAGCATGCAGATGCTCGCCTCGCTTTTTTTGCGGTGAGGATGCGGGCGCTTGCGCTGATGCGGAATCTCTGAGCTCGGCGCCGCCGAAATCAGCGCGGGACGGCGCGGAGGTTCGGCGGTGAAAATGACAGCCGGAATATGGTAATCCGAAGCCCGGAAACGCCGCGCCCAAACAGGCATTTCAAGAGGCCGACCGGCATGCCGTCTGAACGTCGCAACTTCTTGTCGCAGCGTTGAACTCATCCGCCTGCCGCGAGGATTTGCCGAGCGAATTTGCCGCGCGGAAGCTCCGGGTATTCGAGCGGCCTGACGCATGCTTATTTGCTGATGCGACAAGACATCATCATACGCAGCCCTAAAATGAGACATTTATCTTTTCTTGCTTGCCTTGACGAGTTGATAAGTGTATAGAATGAGTCAACGCCTTTTATTGCACATGAGAAAGACTCGCACAAGTTACACGCCTGAGGAAAAGATGCAGATTATCATCGACGTCATGTCTCGCAAGACAAGCATCCAAAACATCTCCAAAGAGAAGGGCATCGCCCCCACCCTGATCTCCCTCTGGAAGAAGCAGGCTGAGGATGCCATTTTGGAGCGCTTCAAGTCCCGCACGCGCGGCCGCCGTCCCAAGACCGTCGAGGCGGCAGACAAGGCGCCGGAGCTGCGCCGGATGAGAAACGAGGCCCGCAAGGCCCGCATCAAGGCGGCTCACCTCGAAAGCTCGCTCAAGGACACGAAGGCTCGCCTCGCCTCCGCCCGGGAACAGATGGCCGCTCTCGCCGAAACGATGGGGTGCAAATTGGTGAAGAACGTGCGCCGCCGCGCCGGCAAGGCGTGAGGCGCCGCGTCGCGACCGCTGCCCGCGCTTCCTCGCCACCGCCCGCGCTTCCGCCCTCCGCGCGAAGCCTGCGCCTCCGTGTCGGCCGAGCCCTCGGCGCCGTGGCGCGAAGCCGCCGCGCCGGCACAAAAATGCAACTTTCTGCGATTTTGGTGAAAGATTGCTCCGTTTCGCGACGTACCTCTAGTATAAAGGGACCAAATCAAGTAGATTCTCAAAAATAACATACGATATGAATATCAGTCTATCACGCTGGGGCAAGCGCGTGGGCGCGCTCACCGCTGCCGCCGCTGCCGCGATGGTAACCGTCCTGTCGCCGACGCCGGCACAGGCAGAGCCCGACTACGACCAGATCGGCCGGCAGTTCTCTCTCGTGTTGCAAAACGCGCACTTCTCGCGCATGCGCTTCAACAACGAGCTCAACAAAGAGTTCCTCAACTGCTTCCTGCAGAACCTCGATCCGCAGCACTTCATCTTCTCGCAGGAAGACGTCGACCGCCTCGCGGAAAAATACGGAGAAAACTTCGGCGACTACCTGCTCACCAACAAGGCGACGGTGCTCTCTCAGGAGCTCTACGGCCTCTACCTCCAGCGCTCGCTCGAATACCTCAGCGCCATGGAGACCATGGTGCGCGACCTGCGCGACGGCAAAATGCAGCTCGATTTTGAAACGGATCGCTCCATCCCCCGCAGCCGCCGCAAGCTGCCCCGCGCCGCCAATCAGGCTGAACTGCGCCGCGTTTGGCAGGACCAGCTTCACGACATGGTCCTCTCCGAAGTCATCCGCCGCGACAACATCACGCGCCTGGCGCAAGAGCAGGGCAAGCCCGATCCCTACGCCAAGGAGCTCTCGATCTACGACAAAATCCTCGCTCGTCTGAAGCGCCAGCGCACCGAGCTGGAGGAATCCGACCTCGAAGACATGGTCTCCTCCGTGCTCAACGCCGTGGCGACGGTCTACGACCCCCATAGCAGCTACATGGGCGCGCGCGACGAACAACTCTTCAAGGATCAGATCAAGGCGTCCATCGTCGGCATCGGCGCTCAGCTGCGCGCCGATGATGACGGCTCCACCTCGATTCAGGGCATCGTCAAGGGCGGCCCTGCGGCCAAGAGCGGCAAGCTCAGTCTGGGTGATCGCATCGTCGCCATCGACCGCAACAACGACGGCAACTGGACCGACATCATGTTCATGAGCATCGACAAAGTCGTCGACCTCATCCGCGGCCAGAAAGGCACCGTCGTCGGCCTGCGCGTCCTCTCCGAAAGCGGAGCTGAAGAGCGCGTCGTCACGGTCGAGCGAGATGAGATTCCGATGTCCGAAGACCTCGCCAGTGCCCGCATCGTCGACATGAAGGTGCCCGGCGCCGACGGCGAGATGAAAAACTACCGCCTCGGCATCCTCACGCTGCCCTCCTTCTACGTGGACATCGAGGGCGACTCCGTGCACTGCGCCTCGGACGTCAAGAAACTGCTGCGCCGCATGAATCAGGAAGGCGTGCAGGGCATCGTGATGGACCTGCGCTTCAACGGCGGCGGCTCGCTCGACGAAGTCCGCAAGATGGTCGGCTTCTTCACCGGAGCGGGACCCGTCGTGCAGGTGAAGGACTCGCGCGGTCAGGTGCGCCGCGAGGCCGTCAGCAGCCGCCCCGTCTTCAACGGCGAGTTCATCGTGCTCACCAACAAGATGAGCGCCTCGGCCTCTGAAATCTTTGCCGGCGCCATGGCCGATTACGGCCGCGCCGTCATCGTCGGCGACGAATCCACCTTCGGCAAGGGCACGGTGCAGGTGCCCCGCAATCTGGCCGAGTTCCTGCCCTACTTCTCCTCGCATGAAGGCGCGGGCATGATCAAGGTGACGACGCACCAGTTTTATCGCGTCAACGGCGACTCGACCCAGCGCCGCGGCGTGCGCAGCGACATCGTGGTGCCGCAGAACTCTGCCTCGCTTCAGTTCAGCGAAGCGGACATGGACTACGCACTGCCCTTCGACAGCATCAAGCGCGCCTCCGGCTACGTGAAGAGCGAGCACCTCGCCTCCATCCTTCCCGAGCTTCAGAAGCGCAGCGGCGCCCGTGTCGCTGCGGACAAAGACATGCAGTACACGCAGGAAAACATCGACCGCTCCCGCAAGCGCGTCGAAGAGAACCTCGTGACGCTCAATCGCGCCAAGCGCGTGCAGGAGAACGCCGACCTGCTCGCCCGCAAGAAAGAAATCGACGCCGAGTGCAAGGATCGCTACGCTGTCATGGCTCAGCAGGACGCGCAGAACCTCACCATTCGCCGCCTCAACCTCTCGGACGTCAACGCCGCCACCCTTCCTCCCTACCAGGACGGCGAGGATAAGGAGTTCATGGAGAAAGCCGACGACCCCGAGGCCGATCTGAGCAAAGGCCCCGAGTACCCCTCGGGTCTCGATCCCGTGCTGCGCGAGAGCCTGAATATCCTTCGCGACATGGTCGACCTCAGATAACGTCGCGCACGGCGCGGTTTTGATACCGAAAAGCCCGGCTCTCGGATCGCCGAGGGTCGGGCTTTTTTGCGCCTTGGGGTAGGGGGGGATCGGCGCCTGCGGCCGTCAGCAAATGTCGGGGCGCAGCGCGTGGAGCAACTCCAGCGTGCGCTCGCGGTTTTCGGGGTGGTCATCCGTCTCGGGGAAGAGGCGCCCGGCCGGAATGCGGGCGTAGCGCTCCGTCGCCTTCGGGTGCAGCAGCTCGCGCAGACCCACGGAAAACACGGCCCCGAGACTCAAAAACTCGCGCGCCATCTCGTGCGAGCCGCTCCACGCATGCAGCAGCACGCGCGGCAGAGTCCCCAGCCGTTTCCGCTCGCGCAGCAGCTCCAGCAAGCGAGCGCGCGCCCCGGCGCTGTGCAGATGCGCCATGCGATCGTGGCGGTAGGCCGCCCCCAGCTGGATGTGCAGCAGCAACTCCTGCTCGGCAAGCGAATCGCGGCAGCGCTCCGTGCCGTCAAGCCCGCACTCGCCCACATCGGCCGCCGGGTAGCGCGTCAGCCATTCATCCAGCTCGAAAGCCAGCTCGGCCGGATCCGCACCGGCAACGTGAGCCGGGTGAATACCGAAGCAGGGAGTCATCCCCGGCGCCGCCGCGACGCGCGGCCAATCCTCGCGCGTCACCGAGCAGAGAAAACCGCCGCAGGGCGCGGGTTCATGCGTGTGATAATCCTTCATATCGAAAAGAGAATAGGGAACAAAGACCTCAGCTCAGCAGCCCGTGTTCGCGGAAACTGTAATACGGCTGCGGGCACTCCGCGGAAGGCGAGCCGATAATCACGTGATCGCGCAGCGGAATCAACATCAGCTTCGCGCATTCGTTGACGGACGCCGTCAGCTCCCGATCCTGCCGACTCGGCATCGGATTGCCCGAAGGGTGATTGTGCGCCATGATGAGCGAGGCCGCCCGATGGCGAACCGCATGGCCGAAAATATCGCGCGGGTGCACCACCACGCGCGTGAGCGTCCCGCGGGCGATGCGCTCGCGGCGAATCAGGTGCCCGCGCACATCGAGCATCAGCAGCTCCAGATTCTCCTGAGCCTCAAAGCGCAGATCCGGAGCCAGCAAATCGTACACATCCTTCGGCGTCGCGAGCGGTCGGCGCTGCACCTCCTCGCGCACCGCGCGGCTGCCCAGCTCAAACACCGCCGCCAGCGTCGCCGCCTTCGCCGGGCCTATCCCCTTGCAAATCTGCATAAAATCCTGCGCCTCCATCGCCCCCAGAGCCGCCAGAGAACCCGCCCGGCGGCGCAGCATCGCCGCCAGCTCCAACACATTGCAGCCCCGGATACCCGTGCGCAGAAAAAGGGCAATCAGCTCATCATCCGTCAGACTCGCTCGCCCGCGCTGCAGCAACTTCTCGCGCGGCAGATCATCCGAGGGCAGATCGAGCAACCGCCCCGAAGAAGCCGCCGGCTCAGTCGCATCCGCCTGAGAGCCATCCGTATTCATCCGTCCATTCTACACCGGCACCCCGGCCTGCGTCAAGCCCGCAGCCGCCCGCGCCCGCACCAGCAAGGCCGGCGGAGCACAAAGCGCGACATCGCGGCCACACCTGTCCCAAAGTTTGAGCAGGGGGGAAAAGGGATGCAGTAATCATGCGGGTTGTCGGGCAAGGAGAGGGC
>NZ_CALXNG010000016.1:0-49396 GCF_944389695.1 Candidatus Parakkermansia intestinigallinarum | reverse complement strand
CTTCGGCACCGCTTAGGAGTCGGATGACCCATTTCCTGCTCATCCCACTGATTGATACTATGCGGTTTATAATCTTACTCCTATTTTTCCGTCCAACTTCGTTTCTGTAGCGGAACCGCGTTTCACGCATGAGCTGCACTAGTTCTTGCCTGCTAATCCTCAAAGCCATGAACGGATTATGGTGCGGATTTTTGTCCAGTCAACTGCGCATGTCCCTTTCTCGCTCGATTTATGGTGCGGATTTTTGTCCGTGTGCGGTCGGCGGGTCTGACGGAATTGCCGCTTGAATCGCCGTGTCGCCTGTCGTATAATGGCAGACGGGCTGCGGACGGAGGACGGCCGTGCCTTCCGCCGCCGTTCTTCCTTCCCCTTTCCCCCGCACACACCTTTTCAAGACGAGAGCTGAGAGATGAGCACGAAAAAGACCCAAGCGATGCAGGAGACGCCGCAGGAGGAGACTCAAGCGAAGGCTTCGGCCGCACGGCATTCGCGCACGGCGAAGCCTGCCCCGAAGCCCGCCGTGCAAGCCGTGATTTTCATCGGCGCGAGTTCGATTTCGATGATGGTGGCCGAGGACAGGCCCGAGGGCTTGCGCGTGCTCGACGTGCTCACGCAGCCTCTGGAGCTGGTGTATGATTTTTTCCTGTCGGGCAGCATTTCGCGAGATACGGCCGATCGCTGCGTGCAGGTGGTGCGCGGCTACAATGAGCTGCTCGATGAGTATCGGCGCGCGGGTGAGGTGACGGTGCGCCTCTTGGCCACCAACGTGTTGCTCGACGTCGAGGGCCTCGACCTCTTCGTCAACCGCCTTCAAATCTCGTGCGGCCTGCATCTCGAGGTGATGGACGACGGCGAGATGACGCGCCTCATCTACCTGCACATGCAGAGTATGCCCCGGAAGTATGAGGATTTGGTTCGCCGCCGCCTGCTGGTGCTGCACGTGGGGCCGGGCAACACGCGCCTGCTGCTCTGCGAGCGGGGGCGCATCACCTATTACGCCAACTATCGGCTCGGTGCGCATCGCACGAGTGCGGCTGTCGGGGCCGCGGATCCCGGCAGCCCCGAGAATGAGTATTTGCTGGTGCGCGAGCAGATTCGCAGCCTCGTTGAGCAGATGCGCCACGATGCCGAAGAGTCCGTCAGCGGCGAGCCCGAAGCCCTCGTTGTCTACGGCCCGGACTTTCACCGCCTGCACTCACCGCTCGTCGAGCAGGAGCGTATTTCTCTGCAAACCCTCGCGGAGCTGACGGATGAGGTGGCCGCCATGCCCCTCTCGCAGCGCATGGAGAAGTTCGGTGAGGATTACGCGACGGTGCGCGCCCTGCTGCCGACGATGGCGATCTACCTCGCTGTCGCCCGCGAGTTCTCGCCCCGCAGTATTCTGCTGCCGGCGGATGAGTATTCGCACGCGTTCCTGCGCAGCCTCATGCCTTCGCAGAGGGATACGCAGGGGCTGGAGGACGAGGTGATTCACTTCTCGGTGTTGCTGGCGGGGCGCTATCACGTGGATCGCGGGCACAGCCAGCAGGTGCGCCGCCTGAGCTGCTCGCTCTTCGACCAGCTTCAATCGCTCCACCGCCTCACGCGGCACGACCGTCTGCTGCTCAAGGTGGCGGCCATTCTGCACGAGGTCGGCACCTACGTGAGCTCGAAGCGCCACCACAAGCACAGCCAGTACATCATCCTCAACTCCGAGATTTTCGGCCTCTCGCGCCGCGATATTGAAATCGTCGGTCTGCTGGCCCGCTACCACCGCCGAGGCGAGCCCAACGAGGACGAGCGCTCCTACGCCGAGCTCGATCTCGATAACCGCCTGCGCGTCCAGAAGCTCGCGGCCATCCTGCGCGTGGCCGACGCCCTCGACCGCGCACACTGCCACCGCATCCCCGGCTTTACGGTGCGCTACGCCAACCGCCGCTTGGAGTTGCTGGTGCCGGGCGTGCACGATCTGACGCTGGAGAACCTCGCTCTGCGCAGCAAGGGGCAGCTCTTCACGGCCGTGTTCGGCTACGACGTGCTGCTGCTGACGGAGCGGGAGGCCTGAGGAGGTCGGCAGGCCGCCCGGGCTTCCTCCGGGCGGCGCCCGCCCCGCGCCGCTTTTCATGCCCAAGTTTCACCGCCTAAGTTTCACGCCAAAGCCCCCGCCGCTCGGCTGAGCGACGGGGGCTTTGCTTTCGCTGCGCCTGAGCCGCATGCGAATCAGGCCTTGTGTTTGGGCAGCATGAAGAAAAGCAGGCCGCAGAACACCATCATCACACCCGCCGTAGCCAGCGGCACGCTCAGAGCGATGTTCTCATCCATGAGCTTGCCGCCCAGCCATGAGACCAGAGCACCGGCGCCCACCGAGGTGAGATTGAGCAGGCCGTAGCCCGTGGCCGAGAAGCGCTCGTCGATGTGAGAGCGCAGCACCGGCATGAGCGTGGCGTCGAGAGAGCCCTGAGCCACGCCCTGCATCGAAACGAGGGCAAGCGTGACCGTCAGCCCCAGCGGAATCGCAATGCCGAGGCTCGGCGCCATGGCGAGGATGACACAGGGCCCCGCGATGCAGAAGCAGATGCCCGGCACATAGGCTCGCGCGTTGCGGTTGCGCAGGTACCAGCGGTCCGCAATGACGGCAGCGCCCAGCACCGCCGCGAACTTCGCGATGTTGATCCACGAGGTGGCCTGCGGGCCGGCTTCTGCCTCCGAGAGGCCGAACATGTCCTGCAGCAGGCGCGGGTACCAGTTCATCAGGAACCAGTTGGCGAAGCCCGCAAAGGCGTACATGATGAGCAGCATCGCCATCGCGCGCCCCGTGAAGAGGCTGCGCAGCACCTGCGCCATGCTGAAGTTGTTCGACGCAGCGGGCTTGAGTTCGGCTCCCTCGCTCGCCGCGGGTGCCGCTTCGCCGTCTTTGGCCGCCTCCGGATCGCGCAGGAAGATGACCACGATGATCGCGTAGGCCACGCCGATGAAGCCGAAGGCCTCGAAGGTCAGACGCCAGCCGAGCATGCAGGGCTCTCCGGCCATCATGGCGCCGTAGCCGGCGAGAATCTGGCCGGCGTAAATGCCGCTCATATGCAGCCCCGTTGCCATCGACCGAGTGCTGCCGCGGTGGTAGTCGGAGATGAGCGCGAGAGCCGCCGGGATGTAAAAGGCCTCACTGATACCCATGGCGGAACGGGCAATCAGCAGCTCTTCGTAGGTCTCCGCCTTGCCGGTCAGCCACGTCACCACTGACCAGACCACCAGAGAGCACATGATGATGAACTTGCGGCTGAAGCGATCAGCCAGATAGCCGCCCACCGGGCTGAGGGCCGCGTAGACGATGAGGAAGGCCGAGGTGACCTGACCGAACTGCGCCTGCGTCATCGCAATGCCGTTTTCGCCGCGCGTGATGGACGTGTTGAGCACGGCGAGCAGCTGGCGGTCGAAATAATTGAGCATCACCACCACCCAGAGCACGGCTACGGCGATCCAAGCCCATTTGCCGGGGCCCTTCGAGCTGTCGAACTTCGGCAGCGGCTTGGAGCGCAGTCCCTTGCGGAGAGCCAGCAGCAGGGCAATGACACCGAGGCCGATCGCCAGCCAAGGCGTGAGCAGCACGACGTTCTCAACGCTCTCGATATCGTCGCGGTGCACTTGTACGCGGTTGATGAGGGGGGTGCGTACGCCGGGTGCCGTCTCGCCTGAGATGACGAGCAGCTCCAGTGGAGATGCCTCGCCCAGTACGACGGCCGGTGCCGTCGCCACGCCCGTGCTCAGCTCGCCCGCCACCGACCAGCTGTCCGTTTCGGGGCGGTAAGCGTAAATTGTCCGGCTCTGCCCGGGGTGCTGCTCGGGCGCCTGCCCGGCCAGAGAGGCGCGGTAGTAGTCGCCCGGGTCGCCGCCGATGAGGTAGAGCTCGCCGAGCCCCGTCGGCATCGGCCCGGCGGCTCCGACGATGGTGGCCGGAGCGTCAGCGACGCGCTTCCATTGATCCTCCTCGGGGTCGTAGCAGAGGGTCTCGGACAGGTAGCTGCGCTCGGCGGCTCCGGCGGCATTCGCGTGCAGCGAGCATCCGCCCGTCAGGTAGATCTTGCCGCCGCAGCTGCCGGCCGTTGCCAGCATGCGCCCCTCGCCGGGAATCGGTGCGAGCTCTTTCCAGCCCTCCTTGGGCAGCGAGGGGTTGAACACGAAGCAGCGTCGGCTCGCACTCACGGCATCCGGCGACTCCTGCCCGCCGAAGACGTAAAGCTTGCCGCCCCGTTCGACAAAGGCTGCATAGGCGACGGGCACCGGCAGCTCGGGCAGCTCGGTGAACTGCCACTCGCGCTGCCCGTCGGTGCCGAGGCATTCCACCTTCGTGACCGTCTGGAGGTGCCCCTGCTCATTGCAGCCGCCCGCGACAATCATGCCCATGCTGATGCGGGCGGTGGCGGCGTAGCCGAGCGCGCGCGGCATCTTGCCGACGGAGAGCTGCTCCATGTTGCCGCTTTCGGCATCCGGGCGCGAGAAGAGATAGACCTCGTCGCTGAAGCGCTTGGCTCCGCGCTCTTCAGGCGTGCGGGCTCCCGGCTTCGCGTCGGGGAAGTTGGCGCCGCCCGCCGCCATCACGCCGATGTTCGTGCTTTCTGCGGCCATGCCGGCGCGTCCCAGCGGGTCGGGAATGGAGGCCGAGGGCTTCTGCTCGAGGCGCGGCAGCCCCTCTCGCGAGGCGGCGAGCGGGGCGGCGGCGGGCGACGGAGCAGCGGAGGCGGCGGAGGCGGCGGGCGATGCGGCGGTCGCCTCAGCCGGAGCGGCAGTGTCGGCCGGGGAAGGCGCGGCAACTTCCGGCGCCGCAGGTGCGGCCTCGGTACTTCCGATGGGGGCGGGAGCCGCTGCGTCCGCCTGCGCCGAGGCCTGCGGCGAGACGGCGGCAAGAAGCCCGAGAGAAGCGAGACAGAAGGAGAGTGTTCGGAACAGCATAGGTAAACTTGGGGTATGTGCGTGTTCAGGGTTCGAAAACAAAGCGGCGGCGGCCTTCAGAGACGGGCTCCCCAGACCTCGGGCGAGCGTTTGCCCGGGCGCTGTTCGCCGTTGACGATGACGGCCAGCCCGTTCCAAATCGTGCACGGCAGCACGGCGCGAGCCGCCGCCACCTCGCCCCCGTTGCTCCACTCATTCGTCGCTGGGTTGTAGAAGAGACTCTGGTTGTGGAAGCCGGGATGCTCGGCCGGAGCAAAGCCCTTGACCGTTGCATCATCACCGCCCAGCAGGCAGATGAGCCCGTGAATCACCGGAGCCGGCGTCGGTGCGGCAGCGCAGAAGTGCGGCAGGTAGGCGAGGCGCCGCCAGCCCGTTGCCTCGCTGTAGCTCCACGCCTCCGTGAGCATGTCGCGCTGCATGCGGCCGTCGTCGCCCTCTTTGAGGCCGATGCCGCCGAGCACGTAGATGGTCGAGCCCAGCGTCGCCATCTGAAACAGAAAGCGGCCGCGCCCCGGCAGGGCAGGGCCCTCGCTCCACGAATCGGCCTCGGGGTCGTAGATGTAAAGGTTGTTGCGGGCGTCCTGCTCCCCGGGCTGAAGACTGCCGCCGAACACGTAGACCTTGCCGCCCATCACCGCTGCGGCATGCCCCGTCAGCGGCACGGGCAGGGGAGCGAGCGGGCGGCAGCTCACATCGTCCTTCTCGTAGCTGAGCAGCAGGCAGTCGGCAAAGACGCCGTCCTGATTGCAGCCGCCGATGATCATCATGCCCTGCGGCAGATTCACCGAGGCACCGTAGCCCATGCGCTTGGGCAGGGGAGAGGCATCGCGCCAGCCCGAACTCTTCGGCAGCATCACGAAGAGGCGGTCCGTCCATCGCTTCAGCCCGCCCTCCCAGAGCGGCTTTTCGGGAAAGTTGGCGCCGCCCCCGACGATGAGAGCTCCGTTGCTGACGCCGGCATACGAACCGGCAAATCCCTCAGCGTCGGGCAGATCGGCCAGGCGCTTCCATTCCAGACTGCAATTGTGCGTGTGCATTTCAGTTAAAGCTATCACAGAGGCGCCTCGGCGTCAAACACAAAGTTCAGACCCGCCGCGCACGTATGCAAGCCCGCGCGGGGCGGATGCGGGGTGCGGGTTTTCGCGCGGAAGCGCAGCCGCTTCGCGCTCCTGCAAAGGCTCGTGCGAGCACGCGCGAGCGGCGAAAGACCGCCTGCGGCGGGCGGAGCCTGCCCGCGTTGCTCGCGGCTCCCGCAGGCTCTCGGCCGTGCAAATACCGCTGCGCGCGTCGGGTTTGGCTCGCCAAAGCGCGGGAGAATGTGTACAATAATCGCCATGAGCGATCTACAATGGAACAGTGTGCCGGTGGAGGACGAGGCGCGTCCGATGGTCAGCTTGGGTGAACTGCGCCGCATGGCGGAAGAGCTCGATCCCGAGGAGTTCGACGAGCCGGTGCAGGCTTTTCTCGACGAGCTCATGGTGACGCGCGATGTCGCCGAGCTGCACCACGCCGCCACCATGCTCCTGCAGGATGAAATCGACCTGGCGCCCGAGCTGGCCGAGATGGGGGTTGAGCCCGACGCTGCCCTCATCGAGTTGCTCATCGCCGCCGGTGCCGACCTCGATGCGCTCAATCCCTACGGGCGCCCGCCCCTGCATGTGGCGGCGGCCTACGGCTACGACGATATTGTCTCGATGCTGCTGACGGCCGGGGCTTCGCCGGCGGTGCGCGATCGCGAGGGACGCTACGCGGCCGACGTGGCGGCAAGCCCCGAGCTGGCCGCCCGCCTTGAACCGCCGCATCGCCGCCGCGCTGCCGAAGACGAGGGCGAGCCGCCTCTGCCGCCTGAAATTGAGGACGCCGACTACGACCCCGACCACGAATGCCTCTGCGGTGATCATGGTCGCATCGAGCACGCGTGCCGCTGCGGACACGAGCACGGCGCAGGCGAGCACGACTGCCGCTGCGGACACGAGCACGGCGCAGGCGAGCACGATTGCTGCTGCGGACACGAACACGGCGCAGGCGAGCACGACGGCTGCTGCGGACACGAGCACGGCGCAGGCGAGCACGATTGCTGCTGCGGACACGAACACGGCGCAGGCGAGCACGACGGCTGCTGCGGGCACTGAGCCCGTTGGCGGCGGGCACGACGGCTTGCTGCGGCCGCCGCAGGCGAGGGCAGGGGCTCAGCAGATCTCCCAGACCTCGTAGAGCTCGGGGGGCAGTGAGGTGAGGAAGCGCGAGGCGGGGCAATACTGGCGGTCGCCGCCTCGGCCGTTGTAGCGCGGGTAGCTGAGGTAGAGCTGATCTTCGGCGCGGGTCACCGCCACGTAAAAGAGGCGCGTCTCTTCCTCAAGAGCGTTGAGGTCTCCCGCTTCGAGCACGCGGCGGTTCGGGAACATGCCCTCGCCCAGAAAGACGACAAAAACCGCCTTCCACTCCAAGCCCTTGGCTTGGTGAATGGTGCTCAGCGTCACGCAGTCGTCATCCTCGGGCACCTCTTGATCCGCCTCGCTGAGCAGCGCCACCTGCGCGAGAAACTCATCGAGATTGCCCGAACTGTCGATGGTGCGCGACAACTGAGCCAGATCGTCCGCACGCTCCTCATAATTCTCGTAGGCGCTGTGCAGGTAGGGCGTCAGGTAGCTGACGACGAGGCCCACGAGCTCGGAGGGCGTCAGCGTGCCGCCCTGCGGGTGCAGGGAATCCATCAGCGAGAGAAAAGCCCCCCAGTGGGGCTTCAGCTTCGCCGAAACCCGGATGCCGCCGAACAGCTCGCTGTGCGGCACGGGGACGGACGTCTCGCCGGGGTGCTCGCGCTGCCGAAGCTCGAGCACCTCGAGCCAGGCCGCCAGCAACTTGGCAGCCGTCGCGTCGCCGACGCCGGGAAAAGTGCCGACGATGCGGCGGAAGGCGACTTCATCGCGCGGATTGACCAGCAGGCGCAAGAAGGAGACGACGTCTTTGACGTGCGCCTGCTCGAAGAAACGCAGCCCGCTGGTGATGCGGAAGGGGATGTGGCGGCGCGTCAGCTCCATCTGCGCGTCGAGGCTGTGGAAGTGCGCGCGGTAGAGCACGGCGATATCGCGCCCGGCCATGCCGCCGTCGAGAAGCTCGTCGATGCGGCGCGCGACAAAGGCGGCCTCGGTGCGGTTATCGGGTGCGGGGATGATGGCGGGCAGCATGCTGCCCGCGGCGCGAGCCGAGCGCAGCTCCTTGCGATACTGGCGGGTGTTTCCGGCGATGGCGCTGTTCGAGACGGCGAGAATCGCCGGCACGCTGCGGTAGTTCGTCTCGATGCGAAAGACCGAGGCATCGGGATAGCGCTGCCCGAAGCTGAGAATGTGCTGCACGTTCGCACCGCGCCACGAGTAAATGCTCTGCGCGTCATCGCCGACCACCATGAGCTGCGAATCGGGGCCGCCGGAGAGCAGGCGGATGATTTCCTCCTGCGGGGCATTCGTGTCCTGATACTCATCGACCAGAATGTGGCTGAAGCGCTGCCGAATCTGCTCGCGGATATCGGCGTGCTCGCGCAGCAGACGCAGCAGATTGAGCAACAGATCGTCAAAATCCATGCAGTTGCTCTGCCGCTTGCGCTCGGCATAGGCGTCAAAAATCTGCTCGATGGGCTCCGCCCAGCGTTCGAGATCGGGGTAATCCTCCGCCAGCACGTCGCGCCGATCGCGCTCGGTGTTGGCCGCGAGGCTGTGCAGACCGATGAGCAACTCGGCCTTCGGGAAGCGGCGGTCGCGGCCTTCGCGGGGGGCATGCTGCTTGACCAGCGAGCGCATCAGCGCCTTCTGATCATCGCTGTCCATGATCGTGAAGCCCGGGCGGTAGCCCAGCAGATCGGCGTGGCGGCGCAGCAGGCGGTTGGCAACCGCGTGAAAGGTGCCGCCCCAGAGCTGATCAGCGGGCTTGCCGGTAAGCTGCTCGACGCGCCGCAGCATCTCGCGTGCCGCCTTGTTGGTGAAGGTCAGCAGCAGAATGCGCCAAGGCGCCACCCCTTGGTCGAGCAGCCAAGCCACGCGGTACGTCAGCGTGCGCGTCTTGCCGCTGCCGGCTCCGGCAATGACCAGCGCGCGGCGGCAGTCCGTCGTCACGGCGGCATATTGCTGAGAGTTGAGCTCGGCCGCGTAGTCGCGCGAGCTGCGAGCGCTGAGCCCCATCTCGTAGCGCATCACTCGAAGTCCAGATAGATTTCGGCACGGCGGTTCTCACCGCGAATGTAGTCAATCTCCTCGACGCTGTCGCCCGCGCGGTACATGCGGCGCGGCTGGCTCTTGCCGAGACCCTCCGTGTCGATCTGCTCCGCCTTCACGCCGAAGGAGACCAAAGCCGCCTTCACCGCCTCGGCACGCTTGCGCGAGAGCTGGAGGTTGTAGGCCTGAGAGCCTACATCGTCGGTGTGGCCGGAAATCTTGAGCGTCCCCTGACTCTGCTTGAGCAGATCGGCGACAATCTGCAACTGGCGCATCGAGCGCGGCGTCAGCGTCGCCTCATTGAAGGCGAAGAAGAGCGCGAGAGAATCGCCTCCCTTCGGGTTCTTGACGATGGGGAAGTAGCGGCAGCCCTCCGCCGATGCCGTGTTCTCGTACTCGCTCAGCAGCGTGTCGAGCGACACATTCTTCACGCGCCAGCCCCCCTCGGTGCGGACGAGCTCCAGACCGATGTTGGCCGGCTTCGGGCTCTTCTCCGTCGTCAGGTAGACGAGGTAACCCGCGTTGGTTTCATTCTCAAAGGTGCCGCGAATGGGTAACTTGGTGCGCAGGCGGTAGTTGTCCTCTTCGAAAATCATGCAGATACCCGCCACCGTCGCGTACGAAATCTCGGAGCCCTCCACCATCTTCAGCGCGGCGGACATCTGCCCCGCCCGCAGCGCCTTCACAAAACACTCCGACGTCAGCAGAGCATCGGACTTGGGCGGCAGCTGTGCGCTGTCGGCCGAGGGCACAACGCGCACGGCGTCGATGAAGGTGCGGCCGTCGGCCGTCGTCACCACATCGACCAGAGCATCCTCCTGACCGCCCTCGGAGCGGAAGCGGTAGCGCGTCAGCTTGCTGCCGTCGGTGCGGCGCAGGTCGCCCACCTCCTCCTGCGAGGCATAGCGGTTGCGGCTCATCCAATCCCGAAGCGTCGCCTGAGCCTCGGGCTTGATCAGCCCCTGCGAGGCCAGCAGGTCGAGAGCCTCCGACCAGAGATCCATCTTGAGAGCCTCGCCGAGGTTCAGCGCCGCGCCGTGCTCCTTGCTGCGCGGCTTATCCGCCGGAGTCGGAATCACGACCTCATCGCTCGCGTCCGCGCCGTCGGGCGTCGGCGTCGGCTCTCCGTCGCCCGCCCCCTGATGCCCCGCGGCATCGTCAGGCGTCGTCACCGTATCGCCGCCGCCCGCAGGAGGCGTCGGTTGGACCGGCTCGTCCGGCTTGCCCGCCTGATCGTCCTTCCCGGCATCCGCGCTAGTCTCCTTTTGCGGGGTGTCAGCGCCTGCGTCAGCGCTCGGCGTCTCTGCGCTGCCCGTGTCGTCGTGAGCCGCCGTCGAACCGGCGATTTTGAACATGAGGAAGAGCCCCACGCTGATCGTAGCGAGGAGGGCAAGGAGAAACAGAATAATCTTGCGGTTCATGATGCGAATGAAAAAAGAGTGAGGCGTCCGTGAAAAAAGTCAGAGAAGAATGAAAAACTCGGAAAACATGCGGGTGAGGCTCAGGCTTGCGCGGCTTCAGAGGTAATCGGCGGGCGATACAATCAGCAGGTCGCCGCCGCCCTCCGCATCGCTCGCGGCAGCAGGCGAAGCCGCCGCATCGCTTTGCATGCGGAGAGCCTCGCGCAGGCGAATGTCGCGCAGTCTCCCGTAGGCATCCGGAAAGGCCGGAGCCGGGTACTCCCGCATAAGCTGAGCCGGATCGAGGCGATTCATCGTGCCGCGAGAACCGTAGCCCGGCATCCCGGCTTCGGTGCAGCGCGACTCGATCGCTTCAAAATGCAGGTGAGCGAGATAGCGGCCGTCGGCCGTTCCCATCGTGCCGAGCGAGTCACCGCGCGCCACCGCGCAGCCCGGCATTACCCCTTCCTCAATGCGATCGAGGTGGGCATAGAGCGTCTGAATGATGCGGTCGGAATCGGGCAAGCGGTGAGCCAGCACCACCACCTTTCCCCAGCCCTCCGACGGCGTTCCGGCGTAGACAACAAGCCCGCGAGCCGCCGCGCGAATCGGCGTGCCGAGATCGGTGTTGCTGCCGCCGATACCGTTGATATCCATACCCGTGTGCTGCCCGCCGCGCACCTCGTTCGGCGAGCCGAACGGCTGGGCATCGTAGGTCATGGCGCCGCCCGGCGTACCGCAGGGCCATTGAAAACCGTCCGCCTCGGGCGTGCGAGCCAGCTGCTCGGGCGTCAGCAGAATCAGCCCGCCGATGAGCTGCTCGGGAATCTGCTCCGGCGGAACATCCGCATCGTAGATCTGGCGATACGACCCGCTTCCCGCCGCCGTCGCCTCATCCTGCTCCGGCGTGCACGAACCCAGCCGGCTGAGGCCGATGATACCGGCACCCAGCAGAGCCAGAAAAAGCCATCGGGCCGGGCTGATGCGGAACTGACCTGCCATACGCGCCCCATTATAAAGACGGCCTGCCCCTCTGGCAAGCAAAATGCCGTGGGACTTTCTGTCAGCTGACTGTTATGACACGGAGCGCCTGCCCGGCGTGTCTCAGCCATAACCATGAAAACCGACACCTTAACTTGTATCCTTCTGGCGGGGCTGAGCTCTCTGCCGCTCCTCGCCGATGAAAGCGGTGAATACATCGACAGCGCCTTCGGTTGGAATCCCGCACCGCTCCCCCCGAACGACGTGCCGGGCAGCCTCAGCAAGACCCTTCCGGCGGAGCTGCAACACAGCCGCCGCCAGCCCGGCGTGCCCACCCCCGCCCTCATCCTCGGGCAGCTTCAACGCGACCTGAACAGCGACGACAAGAGCGGCCCCTGCCGCGGCTGGGTCTTTTTCCCCTCGAGCCCGCAGAAGTTCATGCCCTACCTCGACAGCATCTTCGTGCCCGGCAACACCTGCGCCGAGCCCTGCGCCCTCATCAGCGAAGACCCCTTCTCCACCTCGGCTCAATACGTCAAAACCGCCCTCTCGCGCGTCGGCCTGCAGTACAACCTGACCATCAGCGGCGACTACACCCACGTCCAGCCCCGGCCGGCACCCGGCCTTCGCCGCGCTTTCGGCAGCGTCAACACGAGCCTCTGGGGCAGCTGGTTTCTCGCCAAATCCTGCGACAACAGCTGCGGCATCTTCATGACTTATGAGGCGGACTGGGGCAAGGGCGTCAACTTCAATGAAACCCGCAGCAGCGCCCAAGACAGCATCGGCTCGCTGAGCAACCCGCAGGGCTGCCTGCGCGGCGGCAACGGCGCCTTCATCCCGAACCTCGCGCTAGGCGCCAGCCTCTTCGACGGCACGTTCGTCTTCCTCGTCGGCACCCTCGACGTCTCGAACTACCTCGACCAGAACGCCTACTCGGCCAGCTGGAGCGGCAACCTCATCAACCAGTCCTTCAACTACAACCCCTGCCTGCCCCTCCAGTGGGCCAACTTCGGCGTGCTGACGGCCTGGCAGCCCACCGAGCACTTCTACTGGCTCTACGCCGGCACCTCGGCCAACACCCCGGTCAACCACAATCCCTTCAACTACATCACCAGCGACAACTGGATTCACGTCAGTGAGATAGGCTTCATCTTCGACGACGTGTTCGGCATGGGTCCCGGCACCTACCGCCTCCAATACACCATCACCACCAACGACGGTCAGAACGGCTCGGGCGCCGCCCTCAACTTCCAGCAGCAGCTCGGACGCAACTCGCAGCTCGGCTTCTTCACCTGCTGCGGCCTCATGGATGATCAGGCCGCCGAGTTCACCGGCGTGCAGAGCGCCGTCACCGCCGGCTTCGTCCTCCAGGCCCCCTTCACCTCGCAGGGCTGGGGCAGCAAGAGCAACCACGACCAAGTCGCCCTCGGCTTCCTGTGGGAGCGCGCCGCCGACAGTGAAAAACCCTGCCGCTACGACAGCGAATACGGCGTAGAGCTGAGCGCCGTCGCGCAGATCACCCCGACCTTCTACCTGCAGCCCGACATCCAATACATCTTCAACCCCGTCCACAGCCCCGAGCGCTCGGGCGAATGGGTTTTCCAGATCCAAGGCGTCTTCGCCTTCTAAAGCCTCGCTCCCTCGCACAACAGGCTCGCGCCCGCCTCGATGATCGGGGCAGGGCGCAACACAACCCGGCAGCCCGCCTCGGCGGCTGCCGGGTTTCTTGCCTTGCGGCACCGCGTCAGCACCCGAAAAAAATTGACACCGCCGCCCCTGCGCCCTATGATAGGGACGAATCACTCGGAGCCCTTCACCATGAACAGCGAAAATACCGACAAAACCATGAGCAGCGAAGATGCCGAGAAAGCCGAGCCGAGCGAGACGGCCAGCACCCCGCCCGACTGCAGCTTCGTCTACCCCGGAGCCGGCCGCGACTACCGCCTGCACGCCCTCGGCGCCGTTGTCGCCGCCGCTTGCTTTCTTTTGCCGACGCCCTTTCCGTCTCCGCCGGACGGCGCCTACATCTTCCCCGGTGTCTTTTTGGCGCTTTTTCTGCTCGTCCTGCTCGGCTCGCTGCGCAACCGAAGCCTTCTGCTCGCCGTCCTGATGAGCCTCGCCCTCATCAACCTGCTCTTCGTCCTGTTTCTGAGCGTGGCGCCTTGCGCGCCGCCCCGCGCCGAAATCAACACATTCTCCCTCACGGTCACGAGATTCTGCGGCCTGTGCAGAGCCGTGCTGATGGCGTCACTCCCCGTCCTCTTCACCCGCATGATTGCCTGCGGACCGCGGAGCACGGCCCTGCCGCGCATCCTGCTCGCCGGCGGCAGCAGCGCCCTCGCCATCGCCTTGAGCGTGCATGTGTGGTACCCGTGGCGCATCGACGCAGCCGAGTCCTCCGCGACCCTGACACCGACGGGAGGCGGCTTCGCCGTACTCCTCGCCGCGCTGAGCCTCGCCGTGCTCGTCGTCGCCCTCCGCAAGCCGCAGTACGCCCCCGAATCGCAGCCCGCCGCTCAACCGCAGCCCGCACCCCGTCTCGCAGCTAAGCTGCAGTCGAGAAACGCCCTCCTGCCCGCGGCGTCGAAACGCCGCTTCCCCACCTTCATCTGCGCCCTCGGAGCGGTGCTCGCCTTCGCCGGCTACTTCATCGAGAGCGCCGCCGGCGCGAGCTACCCCGCCGTCTGCTGGATCATCACCGCCCTGGCCTCCGGCTTCCTGTGCATCATCGGCGTGACAAGACTGCTCCCCGTTGCCTCGAAGCTGCTGCCCGTCGTGCTCGCGCAGCTCGGCGGCTTGCTATTCTACTGCATCATGGGCGGCGCCGCCCGCATGTACACCCTGTTCATGCACCGGCCCCGCATCGACTCCTACACACTCTTCTTGCTGGACGCCTGCCCCGCCCTCGTCTGCCTCGCCCTCGCCCTCATCCTCTACCTGCGACCCGGCAAAAGCCCCCTCGTCCTCGGTTTCGGCCTAGTCTACCTCTTCTGCTTCCTCGTCCCCTCCATCCTCAGTATGGCGGAGGGCGTCAGCTTTTTCATCGGATCCCGCATCGCCATCGGCTTCCTCCTCGCCCTCGTCGCGGCTCTGTTCGTGCACTGCTATTCCTCCTACCCGCCGCGCCTCGCCTCGGCTCTCGTGCTGCCGCTGGGAATCGTATCACTGCTGCTGCTCTGGCTCAGCGTCGGCCTGCTCCTCTCCTCCCGGTGGCTTGAGTCGGGGGGAGTCGGCAGCCTGATCACGATTCTGCTCATCGCGCTCGGGCTTGCGGCCACGGGCCTCCTCCTGCTCCGGCGCGACTGACTGCGCCCGGCGGGCACACGGGCGCCCGCGCAGATTGACGGACTTGCCGCTTGCGCTTCCGCCGCCGCTGTGATAGGCTTACGGCAACATGAACACTCCCCACGCTCGCGATCTGACCCCCGTGCTGCCCCGCCGCGCCCGCTCGCTCATCTTCCTGATGAGCGCCCTGACGGGACTCGTCATCGCCGCCCTCTTCGGCATCGACCCCGCGCAGAACGGCCTGCTCCTCATCTGCCGCACCCCCGAGAGCCTCTGCATCGGCTTCATCGGCTGCGTGCTCACCTACCTCTGCCCTTGGCGCGCACTCGCCCTCATCGGCTCGGTCGCCCTCATCGCCCTGCAAGGACTCGCCCTGCTGCCCGAACCCACCGAAACACTCCTGACCACCGCCGCTTGCCTTGCCGCCCTCGCCGCCTTTAGCCTTGCGCCCATCGCCCTGGCCATCGTCGCCAAGGGAGGGCCGCGCCGCACGGCGCTGCGCCGCTTCGGGCTCGGGCTCTCGCTCGCCCTGCTCACCGCCCTCGTCGTCAGCCTGCCGCTGCGCTACACGCCGCCTGAAGTGCAGCACGGCGTCCTGGCCGCCCTGGCCCTGCTCGGCGGCGTCGGCCTGCTGCGCGTCCGCATGAGCGAGAGCGAGCTCGGCGAGCTCGCCGAAGACAGCGATCTGCCCCAAGGCGGCTTCTACGCCCTCCGCACAGGCCGCCGCCTCCTCGGCCTCCTCATCGCCATCGGCTCGGGCTTCATCTGCGGTTGCCTCTACCTCATCAGCATGGCTTGCGCGGCCGACTCGCTCGACACCTACTTCATCAGCGCCGAACTGCTCATCGGCTTGGGCATGGTGCTCTGCACCATCGGCTGCACCTCGCAACTGCGCCGCCGCAGCGCCTTCTTCACCGCGATGCGCCTAGCCGTCGCCCTGCTCGCCATCGCGCTCATCCTGCTGACGGCACCCGAACTGCTCAGCGGCGATCTCGCCGTCGCCTGCTCGGCCTGTCTGTTGCTCGGCGGCATTGTCGGCGGGCTCGTCCTCTTCGTCTTCGGCACGGCGCTCTCCGTCGAGCGCGGCGCCCACGCCCGCGACTGCGCCGTCCTGCTGCTGATGGCCTTCATCGGCGGCGCCTGCGGCGCCTGCACCCTCGCGTACGGCATCACGGCGATGCTCATCACTTGGGCCGTCGTCGGCGCCCTCACCGTCGCCTACGCCTTCCTCTGCCTGCGCGGGGAAGCTGAGCGCTGACGGCCGCTGACGCGCTCGGAAGAGAGCCGCGCACGCCGGCTCCCGTTTGACTTGCCCCCCCGGTTTCGGATGATCCCCGGAACCGGGGCTTTCTTTGCCCCGCACCTTGCCCCGCGCTCCCGAAGAGCGCGACTAAAGGGCAACGGCCCCCGCTGCGCTCACGGGGCAGCGAGGGCTGCGGTCACGGGGGCAGCGAGGGCTGCGGTCACGGGGGCAGCGAGGGCTCCCGCTGCGCTCAGAGAGCGCCGACCGCGCGCAGATAACGCTCAGTCACGCGCCGCAGGCAGAGCTGAGCCTCCGGCAGCACGGGGGCCCCCGGCAGGCGGCTCAGGCGCGCCGCGAGGCGGGCATTGCTCATCGCCGTGTGCCGCGGTCTCGCGTCGCGGAAGAAGCTCGCCTCATCCAGCCGCTGCTCGCGCAACTCGGGCATCGAGGGCAGGGCACCCAGCTCCACCGCGCAGCGCAGAGCCGCCGAGGCGCAGCCGTGCCAGCTCATCGGCTCGCCGCCGCTGCACAGCTGCACCACGCCCGCCGTGCGATCGCCCTCCGGCTCCTGCAAGAGAGCCGCCAGCGCCGCGGCAATATCGCGCGCGTCCGTCGGCAGCGAAAACTTGTCCGCAATCGCCGCCAGAGGCTGAGCCGCGAGCGCCTTGGCCAGCGTCGACTCGACGAAAGACGGCTTTTGCGGATTGCCGCAGATCCACGACACCCGCACCACCAGCGCCTCGGGCAGCGCCTCCAGCACCTCCAGCTCACCCTCCCGCTTGCTTTCGCCGTACACATTGATCGGCCGGCATTTCGCCGACTCATCCTTCAACCCGGCGCGGCGCCCGTCGAGCACGTAGTCCGTCGACAGATGAATCAGGCGTGCGCCCGTGTGGCGGCAGGCCAGAGCCATGGCAGCCGGAGCCATCGCGTTGACGCCGTGAGCGGTGAGCGGGTCGTCGAGGCAGGTCTCCGGCCCGCTGATGGCCGCAGCATTCACCACCGCCTCGGCACCACAGCCCAGCACCAGCCGCGACACCGCCGCCGCATCGCGCAAATCACAGTCCCCGTGTGCCGGAGCGAGCAGCTCATGCCCCGCCTCGCTCAGCCACTCACCCAACACCCGGCCGCAGCGGCCCGTGCCGCCAAAGAGCAGAATCTTCATAGCCCTCAGTATAAAACAAGAAGCGCACAAGGCAAGAAAAAGCAGCTCCGCCGATGCAGGAAGACCCGCCGCAGCACCTCCGCCTGCACCCGCCTGTACCCGCCTGTACTGCGCCTGTACTGCGCCCCGAATTCGCGCCCTCCGGCGGGGATCATCTCGGACTCGCGGCTTGACAGCGCGGGGCTTCGGGTGTACAGTCCTCTGCTCTCATTACCGCCCTTCCATGTTGCAACTCATTGAAGAAAGTCTGAGCGCGGCCAGCGGCTTCCTCTGGGGCTACATCCTGCTCTTCTGCCTGCTGGGCACGCACCTCTACCTCACCGTCATCCTGCGCTGCCCGCAGCGCTACTTCTTCACCGCCCTCAAGCTCTATTTTGCCCGCGGCAACAAGAGCGAAGGGCATATCTCCCACTTTTCATCGCTGATGATTTCTCTGGCGGCCAACGTCGGCACCGGCAACATCATCGGCGTGGCCGTCGCCGTCACCACGGGCGGCCCCGGAGCCGTCTTCTGGTGCATGCTCACCGGGTTGCTCGGCATGTCGACCCGCTACGCCGAAAGCCTGCTGGCCATCCGCTACCGCGTGCGCGATGAAAAAGGCAACATCGTCGGCGGCCCCATGTACGCCATTGAGCGCGGCATGAAGTGCAAGTGGCTCGGCGTCACCTTCGCCGTGCTGACCGCCATCGCCGCCTTCGGCATCGGCAACATCACGCAGAGCAACGCCGTCGCGCGCGTGGTTGAGGAATCCTCGCTCGGCTTCCCGGCCTGGGGAACCGGCCTCGTGCTCGCCCTGCTCGTCGCCGGCGTGCTGCTGGGCGGCCTCAAGGGAATTTCGCGCGTCTGCTCGGCCTGCGTCCCCGCCATGGCTCTCATTTACATGGCCGGATGCGCTCTGCTGCTCATCGCCAACGCGGACTACATCCTGCCCGCCATCGCCCGCATCATGGACAGCGCCTTCACCGAGCAGGCCGCCGGCGGCGGCTTCATCGGCTCGACCCTCATGCTCGCCATGCAGACCGGCTGCAAGCGCGGCCTCTTCTCCAACGAATCGGGCATGGGCTCATCGCCCATCGTCTCGGCTCCCGTCCGCACCCCCAACGCCGTGCAGCAGGCCCTCGTCGCCTCCACCGGCCCCTTCTGGGACACCGTCGTCATCTGCACGCTCACCGGCATCACCCTCACCGTGGCCGTCATGGCGCATCCCCAAGTCGATTCGGAGGCGGGAGAGGTGCTCACCTATCACGCCTTCGCCAGCATCGGCAGCATCGGCAGCCTGTTGCTCACCGTCAGCCTGACGACCTTCGTCGTCTCGACCCTGCTGGGCTGGTCCTACTTCGGGGAACGCGCCCTGCAATACCTCGGCGGCATCAAGCTCATCACCCCCTACCGCATGCTCTGGGTGCTCATGACCTTCGTGGGCTGCATCGTGCCGCGCAGCGCACTGGTGTGGGACTTCGCCGATGTCGCCAACGGCCTCATGGCGCTGCCGAACCTCATCAGCCTGTTCGCCCTCAGCGGCACGCTCGTGCTCTATACCCGCCACTACCTCTGGGAGAATCGCCTCTACAAGGTGGACGAATTTTCAATCCCGACTTCTCAAGAGCCTGACAAAGAGCCCTTAAAAGAGAGCTGAAAAATAACTGCGTTGCAGGGCTCAAAAATTTTGAACATTCGGCGGGTTGAATGGTCTCTGATTTGACTGTTCTCCCGCTGTCGGAAAGGAGAGAGTTCCGACGGCTCTTGCAAGGGAGGATTGAGTTTCATAGGTATCAAGTTGGAGCCGCCGCCGGGGTAACTCGGCGGCGGCTTTTGCTTGCCGAGAGGCGTTATCGAGTCGCCCGAGCAGTGGCTGCTCTGCGTGTCCGGAGTCTTGCAATATCCTGATGGTGAGTTAATCATGACCGCTCCGCTTCCGTCGCGCCCGCGAGCTGAGGCGGACAAAAAGCTTTCTTTGAACATTTCGGCGTCTCGGGTGTCAGTCTTGAGACGGTTCTTCCGATCATGGGTGAAGGAGAGAGCACCGATGGTCATGAGAAGGGAGGATCGAGTTTCATAGGTAGCAAGTTGGAGCCGCCGTCGGGTAGACCCGGCGGCGGCTTTTTGTCCTCTTCCCGCTCTGAGCTATCAATACTTGCCTTTCAGAAGGGTATGAGATCGAATATAAGCGAATTGAGTGATTTATGGATTCCTTTGGCTTTCCGAATTTTTATATATCTATCTGAAAAATGAAAAAATCTGCCTGTTTATTTTGAACATTTCGGCATCTGCGGTGTCACAACTGCAACGGTTCTTCCGACCTTCGGTGAAGGAGAGAGCACTGTGGGTCGCGAGAAGGAAGGATCGAGTTTCATAGGTAGTAAGTTGGAGTCGCCGCCGGGTTCGCCCGGCGGCGGCTTGCTTTATGGGAGCGGCGGGATTTTCGTTAAAACATATCCTGAAGAGGGGTAGGAATACGATGCGTTTGCTTATCAGATGTAAAGGCTCGATGCGAATGGTGGCGGGGCGTTTTTTTCATCTGAAGTTGAGCTCGGAGAAAAATTCATTTTTTTTTGAACATTTGTGCGAGCCTTGTGTCTTACCCGTAACGGTTCTTCCGGTGCGCAGTGAAGGAGAGAGCGCCGCGCACCAAGAGAAGGGAGGATCGTGTTTCATAGGTAGTAAGTTGGAGTCGCCGTCGGGGAATTGATCCTCGGCGGCGGCTTCGCTTTGCGGCACGCGGTGTCCGTGCGGCATGGGACAGACTTTCCTCTTGCAGCCGTGACGCTGCTACGCTACAATGCTCGCATGAAGAAGGGCGTGAGCTTCAACTCTTTTCTGCTGGCTTTGCTGCGCATCGGCATGGGCCTCTTTTTTCTGTACACGGCCGTCATGAAGGTCGGCGATTTGGGCGAAACGGCGCAGTTCCTGACGCGCAGCCGACTGCTGCCGGAGGCTTTTTCGATGCCCTTGGCCTGCCTCGGGCTGTCGATGGAATTCGTGGTGGGTATCTGCCTGCTTCTGCGCTTTCGCTACAAGGGGGCGAGTCTCTGGGGCGTGGTGATGACGTCGGTTTTTCTCGTGCTCTACGCTCAGGCTTGGGCGCGGGGGCTTGAGCTGAGCTGCAACTGCATGGGCTCGTCGCACGAGATTGTCAATTACCCGCTCGACACGGGGGTGCGGATGTTGTTGCTGGGCGCGATGCTCTTGCTCTTCTGGGATGCCTGCTACCGCGAGCAGATGGATCAGGAGACGCGCCGACTGGATTTCTCGGAGCTCTGAGCCGACGAGGAAGGGGGCGGCTCACCCGGGCTCGGCAGGCGGGGGCGGCACGGTTGCGCCGCCCGCCCGCTTTTCTCATCGGGCCTCAGGGCGCGGAGAGCTTGCCCGTCGGTTTGCCGCGAGCCTGCTCCCGGCGCAAAAGAACAGAGGCGCACACGGAGAGCTGAGAACGTGTGCGCCTCGGAGGACGGCCGAAGCCGACCGGTCTTGGGGGAAAGCAGTAAGTTGTCTTATTTGTTGCCGGCAGACTTGCGCGGCTTGGCGTAACGCTCCTGATAGATGGGGAGCACCTCGCGCGCAGGAGCCTCCTTGAGCTTGTTGATGATTTCGTCACGGAGCTGTCGTGCCGCAGCAAGGGAGCCTTCTTCACCGCCGAATGCGTGATCGGCAAAGTATTTGGTGAACATAAGTCCCTGTCTGCTGATGCATACACGCCAGCCTTGGAACGAAGTCTTCTCGCGCGTGTAGCGCGTCAGATTTTTCATGTCAGGATTGCTCATGATGTGTGGAACGTTGTTAATGTCAGATGACGCAGGGATGATAATCGATTCAGTTATGGTAATCAAGCAAAATTTATAAAAAGCTGAATTTTTCTCCCCGGGGCATCTTTTGGTGATGTTAATTCGAGGCTATTGAATGTCAGTGTTTTGTGTAAAGATTGTTTTCGTGTTTGAGTCGAATGCGAGGAGGGTGAAGGGGGCTGAAGGGGGCGTTGAAAAGCCGTGTTTCAGTTCGATTGACAGGGGGCGGAAGAGTTGCTATAATCCGCCCGCAATGAAAACCTACCGTAAGAGTGATGTCGGTTATGCCGGGGCGGTGGCGGCGATGAATCGCCGCGCGATTCCCGCAACGAGTGTGCAGGAGGCTGTTGCTTCGATTGTGGACATGGTGGCGACGGGGGGCGATGCGGCTCTCTGCGACTGCGCCCGCCGCTTTGACCATGTGGAGCTGCATCCGGCTGACCTGCGCGTTACGGAGGCGGAGATGGCGGAGGCTCGCGCGGCCGTGCCGGCGGATGTGAAGGAGGCGCTTGCCGCGAGTCTGGCCAATATTGAGTATTTTTCCCGGCAGAGCATGCGCCGCGACTGGACGGGCGTGAATGCGCAGGGCTGCGAGGTGGGGGAGCGTTTCGTGCCCTTTGACCGCGTGGGCATCTACGTGCCGGGCGGCAAGGCTCCGCTGGTGTCGACGGCGCTGATGACGGGCGGGTTTGCGAAGGCGGTGGGTGTGCCCGAGATTGTGGCGATGACTCCCTGCGGGCCGGACGGCAAGGTGAATCCGGCGGTTCTGGTGGCTCTGGAGACGGTGGGCGCGACGGAGATTTACCGCATCGGCGGCGCTCAGGCCATTGCGGCTCTCGCCTTGGGAACGGAGTCGATTCGCCCGGTGCAGAAGATTTTCGGCCCCGGTAACCGCTTTGTGGTGGAGGCCAAGCGGCAGTTGCTCGGGGCTGTGGCCATCGACCTGCTGCCCGGTCCCAGCGAGGTGATGGTGCTGGCGGATGAGTCGGCGCATCCGGTTTACGTGGCGGCGGATTTGCTGGCGCAGGCCGAGCACGGCGGGGACAGTGTCATTGCCTTGGTGACGACGAGTGAGTCTCTGCTGGAGCAGGTCGAGGCCGAAATCGCGCGTCAGGTCACGCAGCTCAGTCGCTCTCAATACCTCAGCGAGGTGCTGGCGCAGCGGGCGACCTGCCTGCTGGTGGATTCGCTCGAGGAGGGAGCCGATATCGTCAACTCTTTTGCGCCCGAGCACTTGGTGCTGGTGGTGCGCCCGGAGCTTGAGAATGATCTGCTGTCCCGCATCCGCACGGCCGGGGCGATTTATGCCGGTACGTACGCGACGGTGGCCTGCGGCGACTTCCTCGCCGGGCCGAGCCACACGCTGCCGACGGGGGGCTCGGGTAAGTCCTTTTCGGGTATTCGAGCCGACCAGTTCCAGCGCCGCACGAGCATCGTGCGCATGACGCGCGAGGCGGCCGCGGCTTCGCTGCCCTACGTGCAGGTGTTTGCCCGAGTCGAGGGGCTCGATGCCCACGGGGAATCGCTGCGCGTGCGCACGCAGGACTGAGAGCCAGCGCGCTCTCCCTGCCTGATCGTTGAGGCAAGCCCGCTTTTCCCGCCGCGGAAGAGCGGGCTTCTTTTTGCCGACTCCGCGGCGCCGCTGCATCGGCAGCCGCAGGCGAGCCGCCGCCCTGCCGCTTCGCTCGGCTTATCCGGCTTGTCCTGCTTGTCCGGCTTGTCCTGCTTGTCCTGCTTGTTTCGGAGTTGCCGCCTGCGGGGGCTCCGGCAGGCAAGCGCGGGAGAATCGGCATGAAGCGTCATGCAAAAAAAACGAGCCCGCCGCAGGGCTGGCTCGGAGAGGGGGCAGGGGCCGGGCCGAAGGCCTCGGCTTGTGCGCGGGTTACTTCTTCGGCAGATTCGGGCTGTCGGCCGGCAGCGGCACCGCAGAGCCGGCCGGTGCGCCGACGGGATTCCCCGCCTTGTACACGGGCATTTGCGCGTCGCATTGGCGGAGTTCCTTGCTGAGCAGCTTGGCGAGTTCGCGCACTTTTTCGGGCATCTTGGCTGCCAGATCATTTTTCTCGCTGATGTCTTCCGCGATGTTGTAGAGCTCAAACTTCTGCGGCACGTGGCGGTAGATGAGCTTCCAGTCGCCCTGGATGACGGCAGACTGCGGGCCGTACCCCGTTCCCTGCCCGGCGCCTTCGCCCCAGATGTTCGGCAGATGGAAGACGAGGGGACGCTCACCGTTGATGCTCTCGCCGCGCAGGGCGGGCACGAAAGACACGCCGTCGACCTTCTGCTCCGTGCGGGGCAGCTTCTTGTAGCCCGCGATTTCCAGCAGGGAGGGGAAGAAATCCTCGACGATGACGGGCGAGCGGTTGATGGTGCCGGCCTTCGTGACGCCGGGCCAGTAGGCGATCATGGGTTCGCGAATGCCGCCCTCATAGAGGGAGCCTTTGCCGCAGTAGAGCGGGTAGTTGGCGTGGCGGTCGCCGGTGCGCGTGCTGCTCGAAAGCGCGAGGCCGCCGTTGTCGGCCATGAAGATGATGACCGTGCTCTCCGTCAGGTCGTTTTCCTCCAGCCAGTTCATGAGGTCGCCGAGACTCTTGTCCATGCCTTCGATGATGGTGCTGTAGTTGCGCTCCACCTGCGACCAGGGGTGCGAATCGTTCGGGTTGTCGTAGTTGCCGACGAAGCGCTGATCGGGGTTGTTGAGCGGGCAGTGCACGGCATAATGGCTCATGTAGAGGTAGAAGGGCTTGCCCTTCTCCTTCGGGTCGTCGTTGAGCGCGGTGAGGCGCTTGAGGGCTTCTAGCGTGAGGGCCTCGGTCAGGAAGACGTCGTCTTCGTAGTAGTTGTTTTCATCCAGACCGCAGACGTGGAATTTGTTGCGCCCGTAGTGATCGCGGCCGAGGTAGCTGCCGGGGCCGCCGATTTCCGTGCCGGCGATGTTGTAGTCGAAGCCGAAGTTTTTGGGATCAGCCCCGGGGGTGTCGCGGCTGCCCCAGTGGGCTTTGCCGCAGTGAATGGTGGTGTAGCCGCGCTTTTTGAGGAGTTTGGGCAGGGGGGTGCAGGTGGCGTAGGGGCGCTTCATGCTGTAGTCGATGCGCTCGCCGGTGATGGGCTTGGTGGTGCTTCCCTTGGCTTTGACGCGCTCGGGCTGCAGGCCGTTGACGGCCCAGTCGGGCGGGGTGATGGCCTGATGCCCGGCGTCGGTCGAGGTGTCTCGCTCGAGCGTCCAGTTGGTGACGCGGTGGCGGGCGGCGTTCATGCCGCTCATCATGCTGCATCGCGTGGGGGAGCAGATGGCCGAGGCGTAGGCGTTGGTGAAGACGACGCCCTTATCCGCCAGTTTCTCCATGTTGGGCGTGCGGTAGCGGTCGTTGAGGTAGGTGCGGATGGGCTTGCCTTCTGCGTCGCGCCAGAAGGGCAGGGAGCTGTCTTGCCAGCCCATGTCATCGACGAGGAAGAAGATGATGTTGGGCTTTTTCGGGTCTTTCGATGCGGCCTCTGCCGTGCTGAATCCGCCGAGGAGCAGGGCTGCCGCTGTCAGTGTCGCGAGTAATTTCATGAGAGGTGGGGGATGGTGAGGGCCGGCTGCATGCCCGCCCGCTCCTCGGAGTTTAGCAGATGCGCTCCCGCAACTCAAGGATATAGTGCCGGACCTTTCTCGATGACGCAACGCCCCCGAGCCCGGCGGCGGGCTCGGGGGCGCGGGTGCTGAGGGATGCGCGGGTCGGAGGCGCGGCTCAGGCCTGCTCGGACATGATGCGCTCGATGTCGGCAATGTCGAGCGGGGCATTGGGAATCAGGTCTTCCGTGCCGTCGGCGGTGATGAGCACGTCGGTCTCGATGCGCACGCCGATGCCTTCTTCGGCAATGTAGATGCCCGGCTCAATCGTCCACACCTGATTGACGGCGAAGACGGGGTTGTTCGGGGCGACGTCGTGCACGTCGATGCCCAGCGAATGCGAGGTGCCGTGCATGTAGTAGCGGCGCACGGCGGGCGGGTCGGCGGGGTTGACGGCGATGTCGGCCTTGCTGATGAGCCCCAGCTCGAGCAGTCGCTCGGCCATGAAAGCCCGCACCTGTTTCTCGTAGTCGAGGCGGGCGACGCCGGGGCGCATGATGCTGCGGGCGTAGCGGTGTACGGCCAGAACGGCGTTGTAGACGTCTCGCTGCCGCGGGGTGAATCGGCCGTTGGTCGGCACGGTGCGCGTCATATCCCCGGCGTAGCCGCCGTATTCGGCGCCGATGTCGAAGAGGATGAGGCTGCCGTCTTCGCAGACCTTGTGGTTGCTGATGTAGTGCAGAACGCAGGTGTCTTGCCCGCTCGCGATGATGGGCAGGAAGGAGAACTTGCGCGCGCGGCGGCGGATGTAGGCGCGGCTCAGATCCGCCTCCAGCTCCCATTCGCCGACGCCGGGGCGAATGCCGCGCAGCACGTCCGTGAAGCCTTCGCCCGTGATGCGGCAGGCTTCGCGCAGCTGGGCGATTTCTTCCGGCTGTTTGACGAGGCGCATGGCGGTGAGGGTGTCGTAGAGGGAGCAGAGCTCGGCGTCGGGGTAGGAGGCTTTGAGCGCGGCGGCCATGCGCTCGTTGCGGGTCTGCACGTAGGTGTAGCGGCGCGGGTGGTTGTCGCGCTCCAGCCAGATCTGTTTGGCGGAGGGCACGAGCTCGGCGAGCAGGGCGTTGTATGTGTCCGTCCAGCGCACGTCGGAGATGCCCGAGATGGCCGTGGCGAGCTCGCGGGTGAGGCGGGCGCCTTCCCAGATGATGATGCGTTCGTTGGTTTCGCGCAGCAGCAGGATGTCTTGGTGGCTGCCGCCTTGGCCGATAATCATGATCAGCACGCTCTCCTCCTGATCGATGCCGGTGAGGTAGAAGAGGTTGGCGTTCTGGTGGTGGGCCAGGGTGCCGTCGGCGTTGGTGGGGTAGATGTCATTGGCGTGCACGATGACCAAGCTGCCGGCGGGCAGCTGAGCAGCCAGTGCATCGCGGCGCCCGCTGTGAAAGCTCGCGGGCATGGGCGTGTAGCGCAGTGTGTGCATGGTTGAGAATCGGTTGGTTCGCCGTGAGTATACGCCGATGGCGCAGCGGCTGCAACCCGAAATTGTGTCGTGCGGGGTATCGCGGGGGACGCGCGGGGTGCCGTGCGGCGTGGCGTGGGAGAGTGCCGTGCGTTGCGCCGTGGCGGACGCGCGCGTTGCGCCGCGGGGTGCCGTGGGAGTGCTGCGGGGGGCGCGGGGTGCTGCGGGGTGCCGCGGGGTGCCGCGGGAGCCGCCGCTGCCGCGGCGCGTCTGAAATTCGGCCGCTGCGCGTCGTCGCGGGGTTTTGCTCTTGACGAATACCTTGCAGCGTGCTAGATTAGCGCCGCCTGCGAGTTTCAGCCTGCCATGTCCACAGAACTTCCCCAGCGCCAGCAGCCCCGTCACGGCAAAGGCCGCATCACGATTGTGTGCGCCACGTACAATGAGAAGTACACCGATGCCCTCTTGCAGAACTGCCTAGACGAGCTCGAGGCGGTGGCTCCGCTGGTGCGCGTGAGCGTTGTTCGCGTGCCGGGCGCCTTCGAGGTGCCGCTGATGGTGAAGCGCTCGATTTGCGGCCCCGGCGTGTCGGACGACAACCGCCCCGATGCCGTGATTGCCTTGGGCGTGATTTTGCGCGGCAGTACGGCTCATGCCGACCTCATCGGCAGCAGCATCACGCAGCAGTTGATGAGCATCGGTTGCGACACTCTGGTGCCCGTCATCCACGAGGTTTTGCTGCTCAATGATGAGCAGCAGGCCTTCGCCCGCTGCATCGCCTCGACCCTCAACCGAGGGCGCGAGGCGGCGCGAGCTGCCGTCGCGATGCTCGAGGTGATTGATGCACCGCGCGTCGGCCCGCTGCGCCACTCGCCGCCCCGCCGGGGCACCGGCTTCTGACGGCTGAGCCGGAAGATCTCAGCCTTCCCGATGCAGGCTGCCCGCTGCGCCTGCGTTTGCAACATCTATCAGACTCCTGCCCATTCATGTTATCACCGGTTATCGTTCGCAAATACGCTCTGAGGCTCCTCTACGCCATGTTTGAAAACGGGGACAGCCCCGAGAGCTTTGACTACGCTTCGTTCTGGGAGCTGGCTCAGGAGTCGGAGCGCGAGCGTTTCGCCAAGGCGCGCGCCAAGTCCGTCCTGCACTGCATGCGGACTCAGCCGGATGCTCACCGCTTGGTCGAGCTGCGCATTGCGGCGGCTCTGGAGGGGACGCGCGGCGACCTCACGGCCGCTTCTCTGCGCGAGCAGCTGGAGGGATACCTGAGCCGCTCCGCCGCCCTGGGCTCGGCGCTCAAGGCTCTCAGCTACAGCCTCAATGATAAGCGTCGCGACGGCGTCGGGCAACTGGATCTTTGCTGTGCGGATCTTTGTGCGCTCGCGGCGACGCTCGTCGAGATGGGCGAGACTCTCAGCACTCTCTTTGCCGATCGCCCCGATTATCGCCTGCTGCTCGAGCCGGTGGCGGTGGTGCTGCGCCGCCGCAAGGCTGATCTGAGCTGCTGCGCGTCGCTGCGCACGCCGGAGTTGCTCAAGGCTGACGCGGAGTATGCGTCTCTCGCGGAGAGCTGCGAGAAGCTCAGGGCTCTGCCGCGCGAGACGGAGGCTTACGTGCGCGACCTGCTGCGCCACCGCTCGCGCTACGATGAGAAGATAGCCGCCGCGCTCGAGCACTACACCCCCGAGCGCGTCGATACGGTAGATCGCTGCATTCTTTACCTAGCGCTTTACGAGCTGCTGGTGCACGGGCTCAAGGTGCAGATTGTCGTTGCCGAGGCAACGGCTCTCGCCCATGAATACAGCGGCCGCAAGAGTGCTCCCTTCGTGCACGGCATCATTTCCGCCGTGGCGAATGCCTGAGGGCGGGCGTCGGCGCACGACCTGCATGCCCGCATCACCGCTTGTTCGCAGCCATCTCCCTTCCGCTCCGCGCTCCTTCTCCTTCCTCCCCCTCCTGAAATTACCCTCCCTGAAATCACTTTTACCCGAAGTCACTTTACCCGGAATCACCCCACCCGCCGCACGACGATATGGCCAACTTTTTCACACGTCTGATAGATAAGTTTCTCGGTGAGCCTCAGATCGACTGGGATGAGATGGAGGCTGATCTCATTGCGGCGGACATCGGCGCGAAGCGCGTGCTGCCCCTGATTGAGGAGCTGCGCGAGCGCGATGAGCACGATGCCCGAGAAATCGCCGCCTTCATCCGCGGCCGGCTCCGCTCGGCCTTCCCGGCCCAGCTCCCGCAGCTGCCTCAGCCCAAGGACGGCCGCCCCTGCGTGCTGTTGCTCGTCGGGGTGAACGGCGCGGGCAAGACGACCACCGGAGCGAAGCTCGGCTACGCGCTGCAGCGGCAGGGACGCAAGGTGCTGCTTGCCGCCGCCGATACCTTCCGCGCTGCCGCCGTCGAGCAGCTGGCAAGCTGGGCCGATCGCCTCGGACTGCCGCTCTACAAGGGACGGCCGAATCAGGATCCCGCTTCCGTCTGTTACGAGGCCCATACCAAGGCGTTGGCCGAGGGCGTGGACTACCTCATCTGCGATACGGCGGGGCGTCTGCATACGCGCCACAACCTCATGGAGGAGCTGGCGAAGATTCGCCGCTCCATCGCCAAGCAGGATGCCGATGCGCCGCACGCCTGTTACCTCGTGGTCGACGCAACCACCGGCGCCAATGCCCTCATGCAGGCGCGCGAGTTTCACAAAGCCGCGCCGCTCGATGCCGTCATTATCACGAAGATGGACGGTTCGGGCAAGGGCGGCGTGGCCGTGGCGATTCAGGATGAGCTGCAGATTTCACCCATCTTCCTCGGTGTCGGTGAGGGGAAGGATGACCTGCGTCCCTTCGCCGTTGACGAATACGTCAACACCATCCTCTGACGCACCCTCCGCTCCTCCGCGCCATGAGCGATGAAGCCTCAGCCCCAGCCTCCGCCGCCGCCCCCGAGCCCTCGGGGCTGCGCCCCTGCCTGCTTGAATACAACCGCGACGCTCTCGTCGCTCTGCTGGCGGAGCTCGGTCAGAAGCCTTTTCGCGCCGCGCAGCTGATGGAGTGGATGTGGAAGCACCGCGCCGCCGATTTCGCGTCGATGAGCAACCTGCCGCCCGCGCTTCGCGAGCAGCTCGCCTCGCGCTTCCGCCTGCGCCCGCTGGAGCTCGTCGAAGTCTCGCAGAGCGGCAGCGGCGCCACCCGCAAGTTTCTCTCGCGCCTCGGTGACGGGCATCTCATTGAATCCGTCATCATTCCCGCCTCCGAAGGGCAGGGGGGAGCGTTGAGCAGCCGCCTCACCCTCTGCGTGTCATCGCAGGTGGGCTGCGCCTTTCGCTGCCGCTTTTGCGCCAGCGGCCTGCTCGGCTTTACGCGCCACTTGACGGCTTCGGAGATTCTCGCGCAGATTCTGCTGGCGGAGCAAATCGCCGGCGAGCGCATCGACAACCTCGTCTTCATGGGGATGGGCGAGCCGCTCGACAACATCGACAACCTGCTCAAGGCCCTCGGCATCATCCTTGATCAGCAGGCGCTCAATATCGGCGCGCGCCACATCACCGTCTCGACCTCCGGCAACGTGCCCGGTCTTCGCCGCCTGGCGGCCTTCGGCAAGCCGCTGCGCCTGGCCGTCTCGCTGCACGGCGCCGATGACGCCGTGCGCGATCGCGTCATGCCCGTCAACCGAAAGTGGCCGCTGCGCGAGCTCATCCCCGCGCTCAAGGAATGGACGCGCACCAGCAAGCACATGGTGACGCTCGAGTACATCCTCATCAAAGATGTCAACGCCATGCTGCCCGAGGCGCACAAACTCGCCGCCATCGCCCGCGAGCTTCGCGCCAAGGTCAATCTCATCCCCTACAACACCGTCGAGGGTCTCCCTTGGGTGCGCCCGAGCGAAGCCGAGTGCCGCGCCTTCTGCCGCGCCCTGATTGCCGAGCGCATTCCCGTCACGATGCGCTACGAAAAGGGACACGACATCAACGCCGCCTGCGGGCAGCTGCGCCTGCGCCGCGAACAGGGGCGCTGAGGGCCGCCTGCCGCGCCCGAATCGCTCGCTTCTGTCATAAAACGGGCGAAACGCGGTGAAAAAGCGGGTAAACGGAATAACGAAACGGGTGAAAATCGACTACTTTGGCGCCTTTCTTATCTGCTTGTCTTAGCGTTTTATCAACAAGGTATTATCGTGAATAAAAAGCCCGTGTGCAAGCCGGGAATTTCCTTAACGTAAATTAGATGTTATCAGTGTAACACGGCATCATTAAAGCTCTTGTCGATTTTCTGTTGACAATTTCAACCTTCCGTGCTAGGATGCGCCGCGACATGAAGTTAGCATTGACGATTCTGACGGCTGTCGTGCTGATGGGAGTGCCGATGGGCGAGGCAGCTGATGCTGTCACGGACCTGCGCCCCGTCATCAAACAGGCAGCAGAAGCCAATGGAGTGGACCCCGTGTTGATGGAAGCCATCATCAGGCTTGAGTCGGGGCATGCCACCTCACGTGCCGCGCGCACCAAGAACAACCTTGCCGGCATCATGGGCCGCAAGGGACAGCGCCGCTACGAGAGCAAAGAAGCTTGTGTGCACGATCTGGGACGTATTCTGGGCAATTATCGCGACAAGGGACGTGTGACCGTCGAGCAGATCGGTCGCCACTACTGCACCAGCTCGCGCATGTGGACGCGCGAGGTGAATGCCCAGATCCGACTGATCCGGAGCGGCCGCTACGACTGAAGCCGCGGCTCAGGTAGACAACACAACATCGAATCAACAACCTTCAGGGGAGGGGAGGCTCGCGTGAGCCTCCCCTCTCTGCGTTCGGTGCCCGGCGGAGACTCGGCGGCCGGGGCCTTGCGCGCCGAAGAAGCGTGCGGTCGGCGCCGACCCCACAAGCGGTGATGAGCGGTGATGAGCGGTGATGAGCGGAAGATCTTACGGGTATGAAATATCTTGCAGCAACGCAGGATATAGGCTAGAATAGCGGAGCGCGGTTGAGGCACGGAAGGCAAGCCGCGGTCTCGAACAGCATCTTCGTCCCCATGAACCAGACCCTACCCACCATACGCACCTGCAGTTGTGATCTGCCGGAAAGCATCTGCGACCCCTGCGCCTACCTTCCCGATCTTGCGGCGGTTTGCAATCCCGTGATTGATACCCGAAATCCGCAGCTGGTCGTCTATTCATGCTTCTCGCGGAATTTCACGCGGATGCCGGAGAATGCCCGGCGGCTTTTTCTCTGCCTCGAGAACGTCCATCCGAACTTCAATGAGTGCGACTACGCCATCTCCTGCCAGCCCATGAGCTACGGGGATCGCTACCTGCGCATTGCTCCTTGGGAGTACGGTTTTGATCTGAGCGGCATCAATGATCGCGCGCCGCAACTGGCGGAAGCCAAGACGCGCTTCTGCAATTTCATCTATTCGAACAACAAGGCGCGCTACATCGGCACGCGCGAGCGCCTCGACTTCTGCAAGCAGCTCATGGAGTACAAGCATGTCGATTGCCCGGGGCGGGTGCTGCACAACATGGAGGCGCCCGAGTTGGGAGGCCGCTACTCGAATGTCCGTTCGTCGAGCAAGCAGAGCTTCATCAGGCAATACAAGTTCACCATTGCTTGGGAGAACACCTACGGCGAAGGCTACTGCACCGAGAAACTCATCGAGCCCCTTCTGGCCGGCTCCGTGCCCATTTACAAGGGCTGCATCCCCGAATGCATCAACCCCAAGTCCGTCATCAACGTCGATGACTTCCGCAGCACCGCCGAGCTGATTGCCTACATTCGCTATCTGGATGAAAATGACGAAGCCTACCGCAGCATTTTGGCCGAAAAGCCCCTGCTCGACGGCTTTGATTTCGACTGGCGCAGCCGACTGCGCGCCTTCCTGCGCAACATCGTCGAGCATATTGACGTGCCGCGTTGCCGCGCGCCGTTCAGGCGCGATACGGAGTGGCTCGTGCTCAAGGAAGCCGGCGGCCTCGGCCGCGCCGGTATGGCCGTCACGGCCGCCTTCCGCCGCCTCTTCAAGTGAGGGGCGCCCGGCGCATCGCGTCGGGAGAATCGCGTCCGGCGGAAGCTCGGGGGCATCATCGGTGGCTCTGAGCAGCAAGGCACAGCGCGGAAGTCGCCCCCGGCGGAAAAAAGGTTTGCCATGTGCGGGTGAAACAGCTATACTGAGCGCTGATGAGATACGCGCTTGCCTTGGCTCTGTTGCTCACCGCCTGCCATTCCGTGCGGACGGTGTACGACGAGTACGGCAATGAAGTCAAGGAGAAAGAGCCCGGCAAGGAGACGGACATCATGTCGAGCTTCGAGGAGCGCATCAACTCGGGCTTCAGCCTCAAGAAGAACGAGGACGGCGTGCCCGAAGCCGTTTCTCACCGCGTCAGCCGCTATCAAAAAGACCTCAACAGCGCCCGCGGCACCGAAGAGCGCTACGGCACGTCGCGCTACAGCGGCGGCGGCGAGAGCGCCTTTGCCGACCGGCACTACGACGGGAGGCGCGAGTACGGCGACCGCCGCGAGTTCACCGGCGGCCGCACGAGCTCGTACAGCAAGGATCTGCGCCCCGACTTCATGAACGGCAGCCGCGGGCTGGCTCATGAAAATTACAGCGGCAGCGACAGCCGCTCGGCGCTCGAAGGGCAGGCCATGTCCGGCACCGACGTCGTCTACGGCACCTCGGGCAGCAGCTACCATCGCGAGACGGAAAGCGGCTACTTTGAAACCCGGCGCGACCGCACGCCGGCGCCTCCCGTCCGCAACTACCGCGACTACTACAACAAAAACATCATGAACACCCGCTCCATTCTGGGGCGAGACAACAGCGATCCGGACCAGTGAGCGCTGCGCGCGGAAACGGCGGAGCGACATGACCCGCTTACCGCTTGCCTGACGCGCTGCAATCTGATACAATGGCGCCGAGCCATGGTCACCACCGAATATCCGCACGGAGAAGACTTTCCCGTTATCCGCATCGAAACGGCGCTGTGCAGCGCCGAAGTATCCCTTTACGGCGCTCAGCTGCTCAGCTGGACGCCCGCCGGGCAGCAACCCGTCATCTACATGAGCCCTCGCGCCGTCTTTCGCCGGGGGAAAGCCTTGCGGGGCGGCATCCCGATCTGCTGGCCCTGGTTCGGCAAGCACCCGCAAGACGCCTCGCTGCCGACCCACGGCGTCGCGCGCACCTCGCTCTGGCAGCTCGCCGCGCAGGAAGAGCAGGAAGACGGTCGCGTGCGCCTGCTGCTGGCTCTGCCGCCGGCGGACAACATGACTCCCAGCGCAGCCCTCGCCATGGAAATCGGCAACGAACTGACCCTGAGCCTCATGACCATGGACGTGCCGCAGGCCATGCACTTCTCGGCCGCCATGCACTGCTACTACGCCGTGAGCGACTACGAGAAGATCGCTCTGACCGGGCTGGAGGAATGCGCCTTCACCGAGTACGCCGCCAAACCCGTGCCTCACCTCGAAGACCCGCTCATCCCCGCCGGCAACATCGACCGCATCTACTGCCCCGTCTCGGAAAACGCCGAACTGACGATTCACGACCCGGGCCGGAAGCGCAGCATCCGCATCAGCCGGGCAGGCTCCGGCTCGTGCATCGTCTGGAACCCCGGCGCCGAACTGGCCGCCGGCATGCCCGACCTCGGCGAGGGAGAGCAGCAGCACTTCCTCTGCGTCGAGACCGGCGTCGTTCCGGCTGAAAACATCATGCTGCGCTGCGGCGAGACTCACGAGCTGACCACGCGCATCCAAGTGATACCCATTGATTGAGACAGACCGCCGAGCCGATCATGCTGTCGCTGCGCCTCAGATACACGCGCCTCATCGTCGCCGCCTTCCTCGCCCTCCTGCTGGCGGGCTTGCTGGTGGCGGCGGCCGAAGCATACACGCTCATCATGGCCGACGCCCACTGCCACAGCAGTGCCGCGCAGTGCGGCGACGATAAGCGCGTCGGGCTCGTGCTCGGCTGCTCGAAGAAAATCGGCCCCTACAACAACCTCTACTTCATTTACCGCATCGAAGCCGCCGTTGAACTCTGGCAGGCCGGCAAGCTCAGCTGCATCATCGTGTCGGGCGACAACAGCAGCCCCTACTACAACGAGCCGCGAGACATGCGCGAGGCCCTCGTCGAGCGCGGCGTGCCCCGCGAACTCATCATCGAAGACTTCGCCGGGCTCTGCACCTACGACTCCGTCGTGCGCGCCAACAGAATCTTCGGGGCAGACAAAATGCTCATCGTCAGCCAGCCCGGCCACGTGCGCCGCGCCGTCGCCATCGCCCGCAGCATGGGGATAGACGCCGAGGGATACGAAGCCTCCGAGCGAGGCATGGGGCGCAGCAGCCGCCTGCGCCAAGCCCTGCGCGAGCGCTGCGCGCGCATCTCGATGCTCTACGACCTCATCTCTCAGCGCGAACCCCTGCACATGGGCAGCCCCGTTGCCCTGCCGCAGCCCGACGCCGCCACCCCGAACTGATACGCCGCCTCCCCCCATGAAAAACCTCATCGCCTGCTGCACCATCGGCGGCCTTGCCGAGTGGGTCTGCTGCCCCGGAGAACACAACGGCAACGCCATACGCGCCCTGGCCGACTGCCCGCTCATCCACCGCTGGAGCCAGAGCGATGAGCGCACCGCCGCCTACTTCGCCATCGGGCGCATGCAGGCCACCGGCCGCCCCGTCGCCGTCGTTGCCGGCAGCGGCACGGCAGCCGCCGCCCTCGCCCCCGCCGTCGTCGAAGCCTATTACCAGCGCCGCCCCCTCGTCATCGTCACCGTCGAGCCCGCCGAGCACGCCGGAGCAGCCGCCCGCCCGGGCTGCATCGAACACGAGGGCATGTTCGGCATGTACGCCCCCAGCCTCGACATCACGCTGCCCTGCGCCGTCTCCGACCTGCCCGACCTCGCCGGACTCTTCAGCGAAGGCTTCCCCATCCACCTCAACATCTGCATGGGCGAAGGCGTCGCCCTGAGCGGCGACTACAGCACGCTGGAGCCCGGGCCGGCCCCGCAGGCCCCGCGCTTCCACGGCTCGCTCGTCGAACTCTCCCAGATGCTGCGCTTCCGCTCGCGCGAGGGTCTCGTCTTGATCATCGGCGCCCTCGAACCCGGCGAACAGGAACCGGCCCTCTGGCTGGCGCAGACCCTGCGCGTCCCCCTGCTGGCCGAAGCCTCCAGCGGCCTGCGCGAAGAACTCTCGGCTCTCTTGCTGCACGGCGGCGACGACTGGCTGTGCAAGAGCCCGCCCCGCTACGTCCTGCGCATCGGCGACGTGCCAACCGGGCGCTTCTGGAAACAGCTCGAGCAACTGCCGCAGACCGACGTCTACTCCGTCACCCGCACCGGCTTCTCCGGCCTGAGCCGCCGCAGCCACGTCATCGAAGGCGACCTTGAACAAATCATGAAAGCCCTAGGCGACGTGCCCCACGTCGGCGACGTCAATCGCCTCCTGAGCCGCAGCCGTCACCACGCAGGGCAGGTGGAAGAAGCCATGCTGGCCGCGCCCGAATCGGAAGCCGCCATGGTGCGCTACCTCTCCAACCACGTCTGCATCGCCGACGTCCTCTGCCTGGGCAGCGGCAGCTGCACCGAGCTCTGGAACCGCTACGCCCAGCTGCGTGTCCCCACCGTCTACCTGCGGGCCAACACCGCCAACAGCGGCAGCGACGGCACCATCGCCGCCTTCCTCGGCAACGCCGCCGACGCATCCCTCGCCTGCTGCCTCACCGGAGACCTCGCCCTCCTGCGCGACCTCGGCGCCGCGAGCCTCCTGCCGCAGCTTTCTGCCGGCAAACGCATCGTCGCCGTCCTCAATAACGGAGGCGCCGGCCTCGCCGACCGCCCCGAACTCGATGACGAGCTGCGCCGCCTCATGGTGCAACCGCCGCCGTACAACCTCGCGGAAGTCGCCCGACTCTGGGGCGCCGAATACTACGCCGTCTACAGCGAAGCCGACTTTGAAGTCCTCGACAGCTTGGATGACAACGCCTTCGCCCTGCTCGACATCAGAGCCGACAGCGCCGGCCTCGGCTGCCGCCTGAGCTGATTTCGACACAGCCGCCGATTGAGCTTGAAGCGCACCCCCTCAGCTGCTACACTAACGACGCATGAAAGCCGGCTCACCATACCTGCACCCCCATCGCCCCGAAGCCGTCTGGGATGTCTCCGGCGCCTTCGTCGATGATCGGGAGCTCGTGGCCTTTTACGAGTACTGCCGCGACGCCCTCTCCCTCGAGCCCTTTCACATCGTGCACGGCGCTCCCCTCTGCCCGTGGAACAGCGGGCGCGTCCTGTCGCACATGATGCGCGAAGCGGAAGACATCCGCGAAGCCGGGCTCGCCTACGCTAGGCTCGGCATCAGCGTCTACCTCACCTTCACCAACCTGCTGCTCGGCCCGCGCGAACTCAAGGACCCCGTCGGGCATGCCCTCTGCCGATTCTTCAGCCGGAACAACCCCACCGCCCGCAACGCCGTCATCGTCGCCAACGACGGGCTGCGCGAACTCATCCGGCGCGAGTACCCGGAGCTGCGACTGGTCTCCTCCGTCCTGCACATCACCAACAACGAGCCCGTTCGCAACCCCGACGTCTACCGCCGCCTCGCCGACGAATACGACGAAGTCATGGTGCACCCCGACGACGTCCGCCGCCCCGAGCTCTTGGAGAAACTTGAGGATAAGGATAAATACATCCTGATCATCAACGAATACTGCATCCGCAACTGCCCGATTCGCCCCTACCACTACCGCACCCTCTCCGAATACGCCCTCAACTTCCTGAGCTACGACGACTCGCACTTCATGAAGGCCAAAGCCGGCAACGGCTGCGGAGAGCTGCACACCCTGCTGAGCGACGAAACGCGGCGCGTGCTCGCCCTCAACGAGCCGGAACTCGATGCCCTCTACGACATGGGCTTCCGCCACTTCAAACTTCAGGGCCGCGGGCATGCCAACGCCGCGCCCCTGCTCACCGACCTGCTGCGCCTCATCCTGCGCAGCGACACCGCAACGCAAAACAGCATGCACGCCGCCGGCGTTCGCTTCTGGGAATCCCTCAGCCCCGCTTCCCCGAGATGAGAGCACATGCAGACCCAATCACCCGCGCCGAAGCCCGGCAGCGCTGTGCCTTCCTCGTCGCGGACGACATGCCCGACGCACGCTGGATTCTCGAAGGCGCCTTCCGCTGGGACGCCGGACTCATCGAACTGAGCACTCAGCTGGAAGAGCAGGGAGCCCCGAGAATCGTCACCCAGTTTGCGGGCGCTCCGCCCTGCCTCTGGAGCCTCGACTGGCACGAACCCCGCGCCCCCTACAGCCTGAGCCGGGCCGCCGCCCTCATCCGGCAGTACGCCGCGCTCGAGCGCGGACTCACCCTCATCTTCGATCGGCCGCGCATCAGCCCGGACGAACTCAATGACCCCTACGGCATGAAACTCGTCGAGCTGCTCGTGCAAGCCGACGCTCGCCGCAACGCCGTCTGTGTGGCCAACGACGAACTGGCCCGCCGCCTGCGTGCGCGCTTCCCGAAGCTGGCCCTCATCTGCCACGTCAACCGCCTCGTCGCGGAACCCGGCAAGAGAACCCCCGAGCTCTACGAGCGCCTCGGGCAGCTCTACACCAGACTCATGCTGCACCCCGATGACGCCGTGCGCCCCGGCCTGACCGAGCAACTCAGCGCCCCGCTGCGTTTCGACGCCGTCGTCAACGACCCCTGCCTGCGGCATTGCCCCGTGCGGCGCGACCACCTTCAGCTGCTCTCAGCTCGCCGCGCTCGACCCTGCGACATGGAATTGCCCGAGCAAATAGCCCGCCTGTGCGCGCGCGTCGGCTGCCTTGCATCGCCGGGCGCTCCGCTCGCGCCCCCCGGCGAATGCCGCTACAACTTCCTCACGCGGGAGGAATGCCACCGCCTGTACAACATCGGCCTGCGCTGCTTCCACATCCAAGCCCAGCCCTACCGCAACGAGGTCACCCTGCTCTGGGACGCCTTGCGCTGCATGTTCGATTGGCGCCCCGAGCACAGCCACTACTGCGCCGCCATCGCCGTCTCCGTCCTCGCCGGCATCGGTCGGCACCGCGCGGGCCTGCCCAGCGGACTGACACGCTTTCAATCTTCACAGCCTGAATAAAGAACGCATATGAAACACCTGCACATCTTCACCTCGGAATCCGTCGGCGAAGGCCACCCCGACAAAGTCGCCGACCTCATCTCCGACTCCATCCTCGACGCCTGCCTGGAGCAAGACCCCGACAGCCGCGTCGCCTGCGAAACCCTCGTCAAAGACAGCCACGTCATCCTCGCCGGTGAAATCACCACCCAAGCCCGCGTCGACTACGAAGCCATCGTGCGCGACACCATCCGCGCCATCGGCTACCGCAACGCCGGCGACGACCCCGTCTTCAACGCCGAAAGCGTCGACATCACCAACTACCTCTCCACCCAGAGCCCCGACATTGCGCAAGGCGTCGATGCCCGCGAGGCCGACGGCAAAGAAGGCAGCGAGCAGGGAGCCGGCGACCAGGGCATCATGTTCGGCTACGCCTCCAACGAAACCCCCGAGCTCATGCCCGCGCCCATCATGTTCTCGCACCGCATCATGATCGAGCTCGCCCGCGTGCGCCACAGCGGCGAAGTCGCTTGGCTGCGCCCCGACAGCAAGAGCCAGGTCGCCGTCGAATACGGAGCGGACGGCAAACCCTCCCGCATCCTCAACGTCGTGTTGAGCACCCAGCATACCGAAGACGTCGACAACGACACCATCCGCCGCTTCTGCCGCGAACTCATCTGCCGCGTCCTGCCCGCCGAACTCATCACCCCCGAGACCGAATTCTACATCAACCCCACCGGGCGCTTCGTCATCGGCGGCCCCCACGGCGACTCCGGCCTCACCGGGCGCAAAATCATCGTCGACACCTACGGCGGCATGGGTCGCCACGGCGGCGGCGCCTTCTCCGGCAAAGACTGCAGCAAAGTCGACCGCTCCGGCGCCTACATGTGCCGCTGGGTCGCCAAGCACATCGTCGCCGCCGGGCTGGCCGACCGCTGCGAACTCCAAGTCGCCTACGCCATCGGCAAAGCCGCGCCCGTCTCCATCATGCTCGACGTGCAAACCTACGGCACCTCCAAACTGCCCGAAGAAGAAATCATCCGCCGCGTCAACAAAGCCTTCTCCTTCAAGCCGGCCGACATGACCGCCGCCCTCGGCCTCAAGCGCCCCATCTTCAAGCGCACCACCAACTACGGCCACTTCACCAAAGCCGACCTGCCTTGGGAGATGCTCGACGCGCAGAAACTCGAGATCCTCCGCCAAGGCTGAACCTCAGCTCGGAGAATCGCATCCGCCGCGATCCGCCGCCGCTGCCCGAGAACCCATCGGGCAGCGGCGCCGTCGTTTCAGCGGGACAAAATGCACCGTCGGGCGCGAAAGCCTCGTCCCGAAATCTATAATGGTTTGACTTTTCAGAGCGTCGGGCGTATATTAGCGCGCGTATGAGCACGCCCGCCAAGAGCTACAAGAACACAATCTTCCTGCCGGACACCACCTTCCCCATGCGTGGTGACCTCACGACCAAAGAGCCGGCCCGCCTCGAGAAATGGGAGTCAGAGAAGCTCTACGAGCGAATTACGGAGCGCCGCAAGGCGCAGGGAGCTCCGAGCTTCATCCTGCACGACGGCCCCCCCTTCGCCAACGGCGACGTGCACATGGGCACCGCGCTGAACAAAGTGCTCAAGGACATCATCGTCAAGAGCAAGACCATGGCCGGCTACTACGCCCCCTTCATCCCCGGTTGGGACTGCCACGGCCTGCCCATCGAGGCCAAAGTCGTCAAAGAATTCCAAGGCCTTGAGCCCGCCGAGATCCGCCGCCGCTGCACCGAGTTCGCGCTCGGCTTCATCGACCAGCAGCGCGTCTCCTTCCGCCGCCTCGGCGTCTTCGGCGACTGGTTCAACCCCTACATCACCATGCAGCCCGGCTACGAAGCCTGGATTCTGCGCGTCTTTGCCAAACTCGTCGAAGACGGCGCCGTCTACCAGTCGCTCAAGCCCGTGCAGTGGAGCTACGCGCACCACACCGCCCTCGCCGAAGCCGAAGTCGAGTACATGGAGGACACCTCCACGGCCATCTTCGTCGCCTTCCCGATGGATGCCCCCGTCAACGGCGTCACCTGCGACATGGTCATCTGGACGACGACTCCCTGGACCCTGCCCAGCAACCTCGGCATCGCGCTGCACCCCGACTTCACCTACGTCGTCGCTCGCTACGCCAAAGACGGCGCCCGGCGCAACTTCATCGTCGTGCGCGAACTCATCGAAACCTTCTGCGCCAAGACCGGCTGGAGCCTTGAAGAAGAGCTCACCACCTTCAAGGGGCAGGAGCTCGAGAATCGCCATGCCCGCCACCCCTTCCTCGACCGCGACTCGCTCATCATCATGGGCCAGTTCGTGACGACCGACACCGGCACGGGTGCCGTGCACATCGCCCCGGGCCACGGCGCCGACGACTACAACGTCGGCATGCAGTACGGCCTCGGCGTGCTCTCGCCCGTCGATGACGACGGCTGCTACACCGCCGAATGCGGCGTGCCCGCCCTCGTCGGCAAACACGTCTTTGACAGCAACGAAGACGTCATCACCATGCTCGTCGAGCGCGAGCGCCTGCTCGGCCGCGAAGAGTTCACCCACCAATACCCGCACTGCTGGCGCTCCAAGACGCCCATCATCTTCCGCGCCGTCAAGCAATTCTTCATCAGCATGGAGAAACTGCGCCCCGTCGCCCTCGAGCAAATCGACAAAACTCAGTGGCTGCCCGCATGGGGGCGCAACCGCATCTACGGCACCGTCGAAGCCCGCCCCGACTGGTGCATCAGCCGCCAGCGCACTTGGGGCGTGCCGCTGCCCGTCTTCTTCGACGCGGAAGACAAGCCCGTGCTGCGCGCCGACATCGTCCGCAAAGTCGCCGACCTCGTCGAAGAGAAGGGCACCAACATCTGGTTTGAGCTCAGCAGCGAGCAACTCTGCGAGCGCCTCGGCCTGCCCGCCGGCCTCCGCAAGGGCAAAGACACCCTCGACGTCTGGATCGACTCGGGCTCATCGCACGTCGCCGTCCTCGAGACGCGCCCCGAACTCCACGCCCCCTGCGACCTCTACCTCGAAGCCACCGACCAGCACCGCGGCTGGTTCCAAAGCTCGCTGATGCTCTCCTGCGCTTGGCGCGGCTGCGCCCCCTACAAAGCCGTCATGACCCACGGCTTCGTCGTCAACCAAGATCGCAGCAAAATCTCCAAGAGCGCTCAGGGCAGCTACCAGAAGCCCACAAACGCCAAATACTTCTACGAGAAGTACGGCGCCGACATCGTGCGCCTGTGGGTCAGCAGCGTCGACTGGCAGAACGAAGTCCCCTTCGGCGAAGACCTCTTCAAGCAGATCACCGACCCCTACCGCCGCCTGCGCAACACCCTGCGCATCCTGCTGGCCAACCTCAAGGGCTACAAGAGCGAAAAGCCGGCGGAGCTCGAACCCCTCGACGCTTGGATTCTCGAGCGCCTCAACGCCCTCATCCGCGAGGTGCGCGCCGCCTACGAGGCCTACGACTTCCGCAAGGTGTTCACCACCATCAACCAGTTCTGCACCAACGAACTCTCGGCGCTCTACATCGACATCACCAAAGACAGCCTCTACTGCGATGCCGCCGATGCGCCGCGCCGCGTGAGCAAACAGTATGCCCTCTCGCGCATCTTCGACGCCTTGGTCAAACTGCTCGCCCCCATCCTCGCCTTCACCTGCGAAGAGGCTTGGGAGCACGCCGGCCACAGTGACTCCGTGCACGAGCAGGACTTCCCCGAGGCAGACCCCGCCGCCGATGCGGGCCTGAGCGCCACCTTCGCCCGCCTGCAGCAAATCAAGAGCGTCATCCAGGTCGCCATCGAAGCTCAGGTCAAAGCCAAAGCCTTCAGCAAAAACAACGAAGCCGTCGTGCACCTCAGCATCCCCGAGAGCGAGGATGCCGCTGTCGTCGCCCTGCTGGAGAACAAAGAATTCGCCAAAGAATTCTTCATCGTCGCCGACCTTGACCTCAGCCGCGGTGCCGAACTTGCCGCCACGGCTGCCAAGACCCCCTGCGCCATGTGCCCGCGCTGCCGCCGCTACGAGCCCGCCGTCAACGACGAAGGCCTCTGCGCCCGCTGCGCCGCCGTGCTGGGCTGATGCCCCTCTGCCCGTGCTCGCTCCCCGGCGCTTCCGCCGACGGGGAGCGAGCCAGCGGGAGGGAAGGCGCCCCCTCCGGCCCGCCCCTCCTCCGGCCGCCCTTCTCCCTCCCTCCGCGCCTTTCCGCCCTGATCCCTCCTCCCCGATTCACCCACCCCCTCACCCTGCCGAGCGGAACCATGACCACCTCTGCCCCCTCGCGTCGCACCACGATCAGCCTCATCATCCTCATCGTCGTCCTCTACCTGATCGACCAAGTGAGCAAATGGCTCATCGTGTTCAACTTCGAGCCTCCCGTCTACTACACGGATCACGTCTCGGTCTTCGACAGCGCCGCGCTCTGCTTCGACATCGTGCGCGTCCACAACAACGGCGTCGCCTTCGGCTTCGGCAACGGCACCCTCTGGGCTCCCTACGTCTTCCTCGGCGTGCAGCTGGCCGCCCTCGCCTTTCTCATCGTACTCTACCGCCGCGGCTTCTTCTTCTCGCGCCTTCTCCGAGTAGCTTGGGCTCTCATCCTCGCCGGCGTCATCGGCAACATGACCGATCGCCTGCTTCAGGGCTTCTTCCTGCCCGGAGCCGAACAACTCAGCTTTTTTGAAAATCTCAGCCGCGGCTACGTTGTCGACTTCCTCGACGTCGGCCTGCCGTGGATCCACTCGGCCGTCAACCCCGACGGCATGTATCACTGGCCCTCGTTCAACGTCGCCGACAGCTGCGTCTGCATCGCCGCCGCCCTCTTCCTCCTCGTCTCCTTCCTGCCCGGGCAGCGCCCCGACGAAAAAGAAACCAAGGCCCGAAGCCGAGAAACGAACGACCAAGCAAGCGCGCCGACCGCTGAGGCGACTCAGCCGACCGCTGAGCTGACGCAGCCTGCGAGCGGCAGCGACACCCCGCAGCCGAGCTGAGACCTCCGCCGCCTCCGCTCTCTCCGCCTCCTCCGACTCCTCCGACTCCTCCGACTCCCGACGAGCCCCTGATTCTTCACCCGACACCCTCCCATGAAGCCCCTCCTCCTTTTCGCCCTGCTGCCGCTGCTGCCCCTAGCGGCCGTGCCCGCCGCCGCCGACTTCAAAACCGACACCCGCAGCGTCAAGCTGGACTACCTGCAGAACGAAGTCACGGTCATCTTTGAGACCGACGGCGTCGGCATCGAGAAAGTCACCCCCCTCTGCGACTGCATCACGGCGCGCATCGACGGCAGCCGCCTCATCGCCCGCGTCGACAGCTCCAAGTTCAGCCGCGACATCGACAAGCAGATAGACGCCCGCACTGCCGACGGCAAAACAACGCGCCTCACCATCCGCTTCAGCGTCCCCGCCCTCTACACCGTGAGCAGCCCGAGCCTCGTCTGGCAGAAGGGCTCTGCGCGCACGCCGCAGGTGCTCCGCATCACCATCCCGGAAGGCTCGCCCGTGCACAACATCGAGCGAGCCGAACTCGTCGGCAAAGGCTTCGACTACGAGCCCCGCATCGTTCGCAAAGGGCGAGAGTACACCATCACCGTCACCCCGCAGACGACGGCCAAACCCGTGCTCGCGCGCCTGCGCCTCGTCACCGACTGCAGCGACTACCGGGCGCGCTGCACCATCTACCTGCAGGTCAAACGCTGACACCTGCGCCGCTCGGCGGCGCGGCAGGTGCGGGCACAATTCTCACTTGACTTCGCGCCGCCTCTTGTGTAGTCTCGCATCATAGCCGCAGGCGAGCTCGCGCGTCCCTGCGAACCGCCAACGCCTTCTCTCCCCATGTTTCATCACGACCAGCCCCGTCGCTCCCGCCGCCGCACCATCTTCATCCTTGCCGCTCTCGTGCTTCTCGGCGGCGGGGCCGCCGTCGTCCACGGCGGCTTGCTCGGCAATGACAAGGAGGAGAGCGCCGACGCTCGGCGCGACGAGAACCTGTTTGCCGAGGCCGAAGAAATGCTCGCCCGGAAAGACCCCTCGCCGCATGAACTCTACAACCTCGCCGTCAAAATCTACGGCCAATGCAGCGACCACGGCAGGGGCGACCCCTACGTCCTGAAACTCGTGAAGAGCGCGGCCTCCCGCGGTCTGCCCGCCGCCGAGCGCTGCATGGGGCTCTTCTGCCGCATCGGCTTCGCCGGCACGGCGCCGGATCGCCGACAGTCGCGCGATTGGTATCAGAAAGCGGCGGAGGGGGGTGAGCTCGACGCTATGGTGCTGCTGCGCGAAGGCCGCAGCGCGAGCGCCGGGCAGAAGCCGAACAAAGCGCGCACCGAAAAAGCGGCGCCGGCTCCTGCTCCGACCCGCAGCGCCGCGCAGCCTGAACCGCCGGTGAGCAAACCCGCCGCCGCGGAGCCCAAGCCCGATCCCGCCCCCGCTGCAGCCCCTGCCGCGACGCCGAGGCTCAAGCCTCTGCTGCGCCAAGCCGGCCCCGTGGCCGTCAAGCACATCGTGCGGCGCGGCGACAGCGCCCCCAGCATTGCCGCTCAGTACGGCATCAGCGTCGAGATGCTGCGCCGGGCTAATCCCGCCACCGAGCTGAACCAAGGCGCCGTCCTGCTCATTCCCGATGCCGAGGGCCGCATCACCGACGGCAGCCGCCCCGAGCCGCCCGACGCTGCCGATTCGCCCCGTGAACCCGCCGCCGGGCCCGGATCGCACACGGTGAAGGCGGGCGAGACTCTCGGCGGTATAGCGCGCCGCTACGGTGTCTCTCTCTCTGAGCTGCTTCAGGCCAACGGTATGACGGCGGCTGAAGCTTCGCGGATACACGTCGGTCAGGTCATCGTTATTCCCGACTGAGGCGTCGCTGAGTCCCCCCGCGGCGCGGCTTCGATTGCTTCGATCCCCACAACCTACGGGGAATGATGAAAAAGGGCACCCTTCTTGCGAAGAGTGCCCTTTTTTTCAAGGGTGAGCAGTGGGGATCCCCCTCCGGGGCCGCCCCCTTCGGTCTGCTGCGCAGACTGCCCTGCGAGAGGTGTCTCGCGGGCGAAGGGGCGAGGACATGCACTGCATGTCCTCGCCCACGACAACCTGCGCTTGTCGTGGCTTCGATCCCCACAGCCGCAGGTGTATGATGAAAAAGGGCACCCTTCTTGCGAAGAGTGCCCTTTTTTTCGAGGGTCCTTCGAGGGGGTCGAACTCACAGGGACTCTGCCATCATTTTTTGCGGCATTAAAAACAGAAACATTGATATATCAATGTTTTTATTTTGCCAAAACTGCAAAAAATGCCATTTTGGCAGTTTACCGCTCCGTTCGGGCTACAACTCAGACAAATTGCATTTTAATGCTTCGTTCATGCTTTTTGTAACATATCAATACGCTCAGAATTGATTTTCTCCCAAGGCAGGTCGGCTTTGCCAAAGTGGCCGTAATTCGTAGTAGCCGAGAATATCGGATTCTTCAGCCCCAGAGCTTCGATAATATCGGCGGGCTTGAATGAGAACACCTTTTTCACTCGCCTGGAAAGCTCATCGTCAGTTAAGGCTTTGCAATCACTCAAAACCTCAACTGAAACAGGCTCAGCCTTACCTATCGCATAGCTCACCTGAACCTCGCAATGCTTGGCCAATCCTGCTGCCACGATGTGCTTGGCAACCCATCTGCACATGTAAGCTGCGCTGCGGTCAACCTTGCCGGCGTCTTTGCCGGAGAATGCGCCCCCGCCATGGCGCCCTACGCCGCCGTAGGTATCGGCGATAATCTTACGGCCTGTCAGACCGCAATCGGCCTGTGTGCCACCTGTAACGAAGCGTCCGGTGGGGTTGATAAGGAATTGAGTAGAGGGTGATAAAAGTGAGGCTGGGAGGCTGGCGGTGATGACTTGTCGACAAACGCTCTCAAGTTCTTCCCTCGAAACCTCTGGGGCATGCTGAGTACTGAGAACAACGGCGCTGATACGGCTGGGCTTTCCTGCATAATTGTACTCAACTGTCACTTGGCATTTAGCATCCGGGCGAAGCCACTCGTAAGCTTTGCTCTTCCTTGTTTCTTCCAGCTTCCTCATGATTCGATGGGCAAACATGATGGGGGCTGGCATCAGCTCGGGAGTTTCATCGCAAGCGTAGCCGAACATCATGCCTTGGTCACCTGCGCCTTGCTCTTTTCCCGCTCCCGTGTTTTCATCAACGCCGAGCGCGATGTCGGGGCTTTGCTCGCAGATTAGGTTTGTCACGTTGAGGGATTCGGAATTGAATACTGGGTCATCCTGAGCTGTGCAGTAACCGATGCTGCGAACTACGGCTTTCACTATTTGCTCGTAGTCCAGCTTTGCCTTGGTGGTAATTTCCCCGGCAAGGATAACCTGATTGCCCTTTACCAGAGTCTCGCAGCCAACACGGCTTTCTGGATCCTGCTCAAGACAGGCATCGAGGATGGCATCAGAGATAGCGTCTGCAACTTTGTCCGGGTGGCCGCAGCCCATAGACTCGGACGTGATGGATTTGAAGAAAGAACGAACGTGAGTATTGGAATGAAAGTGAGTGTCCATACTTGTGGACACGTGTCAAAAAGAAATCCCGCCCATCAGTATGAAACCTAGGGCGGGTGCGCAATGCGGGGCTTGGTTACCCCACTCGAACTTGTTGCTTATTACTTACGGCGGCGGCGTGCAGCCAGACCTGCGAGAGCCAGCAGGCTTAGCGTTGCCGTAGCTGGCTCGGGTACAACGTTCGGGTTCATTGCAATTACCACTGCCTTGAGGGCATTGTACTCAATAATCAAATCATGAGCCTCAATGGTGATGTTCTCTTGGGCTGTTCGGAGCGTGCAGACTACTGTGTGATAAACTCCGAACTACCGGGAAGATACTTTACGAGATAGTGTTTTTTTCATTCGCAAGAGAATAGGGTGATTTTTGCTTGACTTCAGAGTTGGATGTGACTATCTTGTCTATTGATGGCGAGGTACAGAATGTTTGTGTGATACATTGCCGAACCTGAATTTATATCCTATTTTAAATATGAACATGATAAAGAAAACAGCTATAACAGTAGTAACTTGTCTGTCGTTTTTGCTTGGCTCTGCCGGTACGGCATTCTCTGCTCCTAAGATTGAAATTAAACCGCAACCTCGCCCGGATTTGACCTATAAAACTACACCGGGTGAAGTTGTTTACAATAGTGATAAGAGCTGGGGATATTGGACGTGTAAGGTGTTTGCCCCTCAATATTCCGCGCTTGCCGGGTGGGTTATTTCAGCCTGCGATTTGACGGTATCTTGGAAAGATGGAAAAATAACGGGGTATTCCGAAACGAATCGCACCATTACAGGTGGATATGATATTAATGTAGTGCAAATGGGAGCCCAAAAAACAGGACTGCCGTTATTTATTGTAGAGGCGGGAGTTATAGCGCACGAAAAGAGGCACGTAGAAGACCATTCAAACAAGAATAATTCGCTCCTTTCGTTTGAGGGGGTTGTAGACAGCACGGCATCGACTACCGGTATTATGGAGCGTAGAACTGAGTTGGCGGATCGCATGGAAGCTCTTGCCATGACCGAACAATGCGAGGCGATGAAAAAAACAGCTAAAGATGCCGCTAACAAAGTAAAGAAAATTGAAAAAAATATCAATCGGATGAATAAAATTCAGGAACAACTCAATATTCTGAATGATCCGACAAATCCTAAAAATGCAAAAAAAACACCTGAAAAAATAGAAAAAGAAATAGCGAAGTTAACTAAAAAGTTTCAAAAACTCAGAGATTTAAGAGAAAAAGAAAATTGGGATGCTAATTTGCCGGACTTGAGAGAGGGTGCTAAATTTGCATCATGGACAGATGAACAGTGGGAAAATGCGTTGTTATCGTTAGTTGGCGATAGCAAAATATCATCGAGCGGAACTTTATACAAAGACGCATATATGAAATATGCTAAATCCTTCAATGAGAAGAAAAAAAAGCATGAATTTGTTAAAGTCAACAAACAAGCAAAAGCGTTAACCGAGGCTGTCAGACGGCATGAGCCTGCATTAATGGCATATTTTGAAGAGCATTATAAGAATCATATTGCCGCCGATCCGGACAATTCAGGGTATATACTGGCGGAGTTGCCTGAAAATGTGCGGCCTGTTTGTCGACCTTGCATGATGGGCGATACAATCGGCAACTGCAAATATTCATGGTGTGCCAATGGCAAGGGTAACCGCTGTAAAGATTTCAAATCTCAAAAGGGTGATTATATACCGTTGGATTATAATGACCCCTTGTCACATCATAGAGATGTAATACGCAAGTTTAATCAGAATAAAAAGAAATAAGCACGAATAAAGTATCAGCCTTCCATCCGGGAGGCTGTTCTTTATTACTTGAATGAGTCGCATATTACGCAATAAATTTGCAGCTTCTATTTTGGTGCCAGACGTGGCTTGTGGGCGGCTGAGCAGGTTGCCCTATCCTCTGTTTAATCCTCAGCTTCTCTGGTGAAATGGAAGCTCAGAGAATCAAGTTTTCCATATCGAGCGGTCAGGAACTTGTGCACTCCGAATGGAATCAGGTCTTCGTCAATCTTGACTTCGACTGTTTGATATTCGCCTGTGCTCACCAGCTTGAAGTTAGCTTCGATGTATACGTTCATAATGTGTTGTTGTTGTTTGTTGTGGGAAGATAGCTTGTCAAGGACAGGTAGTATTCGACATCGTCCTTTTCAATGTAGGCAGAGCCGTAATGGGGCGTATCTGTGTTTTCAGGATTGAGACAATCAGCTGCAACTTTTAGCTCCTCCAAGATATCGGTGAACAGCCCCTCCATTTGGCTGATTGTTTCAATTAGCCTTTCGTGGATGCTTTGCAGTTCCTTGTGTTTTATCTCAATTTCCCGATAGTTCTTCTTTCGCTTCGCCGTCCGGACGTGTTTCTTGGCTATAATGAAGAAGCTCTCCTTCAAGTCGTAGTGCAGCTTTATCAGCAGCGCAACTCGCTGGAGGGCTTTATTTGAAAGCTCGAATCTGTACTTGCTTAGAAAGTTGTTACTCATTATTGCTAAACGTTTAGGTGTATCTTTCAGTATAGCACAATGGGGACTTGAGTCCAGAAGTTTTTGCATTTATTTTGCTGTTTTATCCGCTAACTTTCAACGCTTTGCATCTTGCTTTTCATCATCGGTACGCCTGTCAATAAACTCTTCGTTGGCACGCTGCACGAAAGGACAACTCGGCTCTTCTGCTAATTGTGTGGAATGACGCCGCAACAGAGCAGAGAGAAGAAGAGAAAAACAACGCAGGGGGCAG